>PIVZ01001080.1 GCA_003354045.1 bacterium | reverse complement strand
CTTCTTCGTCACCGGCAAGATCAAGCGCAAGGACTGGGGCCTCACCTACGGCAAGGTCATGGAGAGCGGCGGCCTGCTGATCGGCGAGGACGTGAAGATCAGCCTGGAGATCGAAGGCGTGAAGCGCACCGCGGCAACCGGCTAGCGCTCCCGGCGAATCGAATCTCCGTGCCACGTGGCACGGCAGGGCGCGGAGGCAACTCCGCGCCCTTTCTCATTTTCGCTCGGACTGGGCGCATTGTGCTATACTGAAGAAATTCCGAAGGGTCGAGGCCCCTCATCCTCTGCTGCTTCGGTCGGCGTATCCTACACTCTCGATCCGGAGGCTCTCATGTTCCTCCCGCGCACGCGACTCCTGGCTCTTTTCCTCTTCGTTCTGGCCGCCGGACCCGTCAGCGCTGATCTGGACTTCACGCCCGAGCCGGTCGGCATCGCGGGCGGCGCGTTCTGGGCGGTCGACCTCGCCGTAGACTCGGCTGGCGTCCGCCACCTGGCCTTCATCAACCAGTTCGTTCCGGAACTCGTCTACGGCAGGCAGGAGCCGGGGGGCGGGTGGCTCTTCGAGACGGTCGACTCGCGGCCGGGAGCTTTCTTCTACTGGATCGCGATCGCGGTCGGGCCGGGCGGAGTACCCCACATCGGCTATGTCGTTGATCTCGACTGGGCGATGTACGCGGTGAGAACCGAATCCGGCTGGGTCACCGAGGATCCGGACAGCACGAACACGGTGATCGGCGGGATGTGCGACATCGCCGTCCGCGCGGACGGCGTGGCCTGCATGTCCTTCCAGAATCCGAGCATCGGGGGCCAGCACAAGCTCCACTACGCGGAGCGCCTCGTTTCTGGATGGCTCGTGAATCCCATCGACAATTCCCACTCTGAGACGGGTCATTTCAATTCTCTCGTTCTCGACGAGAATGGCGATCCACGCATCGCGTACACGCGCAATGCCCGGCGCCAGATTCAGCG
>PIVZ01000502.1 GCA_003354045.1 bacterium | reverse complement strand
TTCTGTGGAAACTGCGGTAACAAGGTTCCGAGTGGTGTTAGATTCTGCCTGCAATGCGGAAGGAAAATCGTAGGTGGTGAGATAGCTGGAGCGGCAGCCGTGACCAAGGGCGATGTCGGAGTAGATCGATCGACCACCAACATCACTCAGGAGAAGCATACGCACGAGAACACCGCCAAGGTGGACGGCGGGATCCATATCAACGTGGGCGACAAGGCTGCCCCAGGGCCAGGTCTGGTCGTGTGCCCCTTGTGCGGCCGCAGAAGAGAGCTCAGGGACACGTTCTTCTGCCACCAATGCGAGAGGGATTATCTCTGCGTGGACCACCTCGACCCCAAACGACACGTATGCGCGGAGTGCGTCGGCAGCGCTCGAGCTGCAGCCGAGGAGGCAGCTGAGGAGGCGGCGGAGGAGGAAGAGGTTACCGAAGCGGGGCCGCCTGCACTGATCACGGGGCCTTTCGGCATGGAACTCGTGCTCATACCTGCCGGCGAGTTTATGATGGGCTCGCCGGAGGACGAGGAACGGTATCTGCATGACGAGTCCCAGCACCGTGTGAGGATCACGAAGCCTTTCTACATGCAGACGACGCTGGTCACGCAGGCGCAGTGGAAAGGAGTTATGGGCGAGAACCCGAGCCGCTTCAAGGGCGACGACCGGCCCGTCGAGTGTGTGAGTTGGGATGAAGCACGGGGATTCTTGAGTAGGCTGAATGCCAAACACGCCATGCGGTGTCGGCTGCCGACGGAGGCGGAGTGGGAGTACGCGTGCCGGGCGGGGACGACCACGCCGTTCTATTTCGGAGAGACGATCACGACGGATCAGGCGAACTTCAAGGGCAACGCTTACGGTGATGCTCCGGAGGAGGTCTACCGAGAGGAGACGACGCCGGTGGGGAGCTTTCCGCCGAATGCCTGGGGACTCTACGACATGCACGGCAACCTGTCCGCGTGGTGTCAGGACTGGGCCGACAAGGATTACTACAAGAAGAGTCCACCAAATGATCCAAAGGGTCCCGCTAGCGGCACGGCTCGTGTCGTGCGCGGCGGCTCGTGGAGCAGTACCCGGCTGCGCGTACGCGCGGCGGATCGCCGCTGGCTCGATCCCGGCTCCCAGCGCACCGTCGAAGGGTTCCGGTGCGCGCAGGGGCTTTGATCCTGGGTTCTGATTCTGCGCGTTCACGGGGCGATGCCCTCTGAACGCACAAGAGTTTTTGTGTGAAACGACCTTGATGGGTACTGTCAACTTAAGCGATCCATCGGCAGACTGCGCCGATGAAGAACCGCACGTCGAGATACCGTGGATATCTATTCCCACCGGAGATCATCAGCCACGCGGTGTGGCTATACTATCGGTTCTCGCGGCGTTGGTGCATGAATCGGGATGAGAGCGGTGTTTCCCGCGCCTGCGCTTCCGGATCATGATCTAGGGATGGCCAAACGTTCGAAGGTCCACCCGAATTACAAGGCTCGCTATCGTGTCACCAACTGGCCATCCTACGATCGTGGCCTGGTCAAGCGTGGTAGCCTGACGATATGGTTCTCGCCCGAGGCGATCACCGCCTGGACGCCAGAGAGAACCGGCCGCCGCGGCGGCCAGCGCCGATACTCGGATGTCGCGGTCCAGACTGCCCTTCACCTTCGGTTGCTCTTGCGTTTGCCCTGGAGGCAGACCGAAGGTCTGCTGCGATCGCTCATGGCGTTGTCTGGCCTCGATCTTGAGGTTCCCGATCACACGACTCTTTCTCGACGGGCCAGAGACCTTGCTACAGATCTTTTCTGCTCTCCATCATCGGGACCGATCCATCTCATCGTCGATGCCTCAGGACTCAAAGTGTTCGGCGCGGGGGAATGGGCAGCCGCGAAGTACGGGTGTCGGCGTGCGGGATGGCGGAAACTACATTTGGCCGTGGATGAAGGGGGACGCATTGTGGCCGCGGAACTCACGGACAACGACGTGGCCGAGGCCTCGGTCTTCCCGACCTTACTGAGTCGGACCGACGGCAAGGTTGTTCGCGTGACCACCGATGGTGCATACGACAGGCGAGAAGTTTACGAAACGGCCGGCCGTCGCGGTGCATATGTCGTCATCCCTCCTCAACGTAGCGCCGTCATCTCCAGGGATCCGATTCTTAGGACGAGAGACAGGCACATCAAGCGGATCGCTCGCGTTGGCCGATCACAGTGGCGACGAGAGAAGGGGCAGCACCGCCAAGCCCGAGCCGAAAACACTGGCGATACAAGCGAATCATCGGACCAGGCCTTCGTGCTCGTAGCCCAATGGCTCAACGAAATGAGGTGTTGACCGCGTGCAATTTGCTGAACTGGATGTCCTCGCTCGCGATGCCCAGCTCACAGAAGCTCGCTGCGTGACAATGGGCATCTCAGGGAGCGTTCGAGCCAATTCCGGTTCATGCACCAACGCCATCCACACATAGAGTTGAGCTCTAGCGCCGCACCGAGGGAACGTTTGCGTCCTATGTGTGATCTAGTTCACACATAGGGACGATTCAGCATCCGCCATTCTTTGTACCAGTGACGGCACAAGGGATTTCGTTGGTGCCGGTTCGTGACTTAGTTCTTCGGCCAATATGTCGAGAACTCGTACGGATTGTGCTCGTTCGCGCCGAGAATCTGTTCGGCCGTACCGATGGCCGGGGAGAGAGGTGGCGGAAGAAGATGCCTGCGTATGTGTACTCCATCACGCTCAACGGCCCGAGGCTTCCCTCAGCGCGGCGATACGTCAAAGATATCGGTGCGGATGATGTGTTCAGGAGGGACTGGTATGCGAGTAACCGTATTCTCATGTGGACCGGCTGCCAACGAGAGTGAGAGAAGAGCGTGCGAGCACTTAAAGAGCCGGCTACAGTCCGAAGCCGGCGATAGCCATTGGGTGCTACTTACGAATCTCACTTTCTCTGTCACGCATCAGTTCCAATCGGACGAAATTGACATCATAGCCATCGGTCCGCCCGGTGTACGCGTTATCGAAGTTAAGCACTGGACGCCGCAATGGGTGGGCGCACGCCGAGACCTGGTCGAGCAAGAAGCGGATCGTGTCACCAATAAGGCTCGCAAGATCGGAACTACGCTACGCAAACGCTGCCGGGACCTCCCGCGCGTCGACGGGGCGTTCCTACTGACTCGGGAACCGTCCACGCTAAAAAAGGTCGCGGCGCTACGAATCCGTGGTATCCCCTTTCACCCACTGAACGACTGGCAGGGTGTCGTCAATTATAGCGCCCGCCCAGTGCTATCACCGTCGCAAGTGACAAACCTCAGCCGTGTGCTCGCCCCGAAGTCCGCTGCAGCGATCGATGGCTCAATTCGCCGGTTGGCCGGCTATGTAAACCTAGAACTCCAGTCGCCTAGAGACGGGCAATTCCATCACGTCTACAAAGGCGTCCACTCCACTCGTCAGGATCGGGTCGTACTGCATCTGTACGACATGTCCGCAACTGATGACCAGAACGCGGAGACAAGAGCCAGCCGAGAATTCGACGCTCTTCGGCGCCTTCAGCTCTATCCTTGGGCACCGCGGATTCTAGATTCCTATCAAGATGCGCCCGGATATGGAGGGGAGATGTTCTTCTTCACGGTCGTCGATCCCGCCGCGCCGAGCCTCGAGGAACGGATACAAGACGAGACGTGGAGGCCAGCTGGCCGACTCGCGTTCGCGCGTGAGGCCGTCAGGGCGATACGAAAGCTGCACGAAGAAGGAACGGCAGATGGACCCATGGTCCACAGGAATCTCACGCCACGAACTATTTTGGTTAGGCATGACAATTCACCACTATTCACGGGGTTTGAGCATGCGAAGATCCCTTCACAGATCAGCATAGCGTCGAGCGGAGTCCCGCCGGGAGCGGACTCAGGCATTTTTCCACCTGAGGTCGCCGCACACGGCTTGGTCGCAGCGGATCACCGGTCAGACGTCTACTCACTGTGTGCTTCTCTGAGTCGACTGTTCAAGG
>PIVZ01000501.1 GCA_003354045.1 bacterium | reverse complement strand
TGTTCTGAGGGCGTTATGGAGCGCGTCGAGGAAGCCACCGAGGATCTCATCCGGCTCCTCGAGTCCGCCTCCGATGCCGGCTCCCGGCGCCGCGCCGCAACCGCTCTCCTCGGGCACGAGGCCGTCGCCGAGGTTTCGTTGCGCTCCGATTTTCGCTCCCGGCTTCGTGCCCGGTTCGTGGCCGAGTCCGATCTCCACGTTGCCTCTCTTCTTCGCCGCATCGAGAGCCGCGCCCGCATGCGCGAGCGCTCGATTCCGGACGGGGGCACGGCGGCCGATCCTTCTCTCGATGACGAGGACCTGACCACGCTGCGCGAAGAGATCCGGCGCGTAGCAGTTCTGCACGATCGCGCGCGCTCGGGCCAGGATACCTTCTCCGCTCGTTTCGACGTGCTCGACCTCCATCGCCGAGGCGGGATGAGCGTGGTGCTCGAGGCAGTTCGAATCGAGGACGGCCGTCGCGTTGCCGTCAAGCGCCTGCGCGAAGACGTGGCCGGCCGCGCCGACATCGTCGAGCGCTTCCGGCGCGAGGCTGGAGTTATGGAGCGTCTTCAACATCCACGTATCGTGCGGCTGCTCGAGTGGGGCGGCGACGGTAGCGAACTCTACCTCGTGCTCGACTGGATGCCTGGAGGATCGCTCGCTGAGCGTTGGGCCGAGGCGGGCGTTCGCGAGCGCCTGGGCTGGCTCGCCGACGCTGCTGAAGGACTCGCCTTCGCCCACGCCATGGGCGTTGTGCACCGCGACGTGAAGCCTTCGAATATCTTGATCGACGCCGAAGGCCGCGCACGGCTCACCGACTTCGGGCTCGCGCGCTCCTGGGGTGAAACGTCGCTCGAGCGCCCGGGCTCTATTCTTGGCACGCCTCCCTACATAGCTCCCGAGCAGCGGGCCCGTCCCGCCGAAGCCGGTCCGGCTGCCGACGTCTATGCACTGGGCATGGTCGTCGGGCACTTGATACACGAAAGCCAGCAGTCTGCAGAGGTCCGGACGATACTCGAGCGAGCTACGGCTGCTGATCCCGTGGTCCGCCCCACCGCCGGGCGCGTGCGCGACGCGCTTTCTCACTGGATCGGAGGCTGAGGTGCGCTGCCCGGCCTGCAGCGCGGAGGTCCACCTCGGCGAAGCTCTGTGCGGCGCCTGCGGCTGGGATCTGAAGAAGATCTACACCGGACCAAGCCCTGACGCGGAGACTCGCCTTGCGAGACGGCAGGAGAGGCGGCAAGAGTCGGCACCGAGGCGGTTGCCTCGCAGTAGCGTTGCCTCGTCGCCACACGGTAGCGTCGCTACGCCGCCGCAGGGTACCGGTGCTACGCCGCCACGCGGTACCGTCGCAGCCGGACGTCACGCGCGCGTGTTGATAGATACCGAACTCGGTGCGCGTCTCGATCTCGATCGCTGCGACGCGCTTTTCCTGGAGCGCTACGACCTCGGCTCGCTGGAGCCGGCTTTCCTACACCAGCCGACAGTGCTGTGCGAGACGCTTGAGGAGTTCTCCGAGGTCCTCGTCGAGGACCTGCGGCTCTCGTCTACGCAGCGCGAGGGCCTGCGAGCCTCCCTTTGCGGCGACGAGGGGTCCGAAAGCGAAGGCATCCTCGGCGTGTACCTGCCCGGCCGCGGCTGCTTCCTGAACGGATCCGCGCTTCAGCGCCACGGCGGCGCTTGCGGGCTCGAGGAGTTGTTCACCGAGCCCCGAGCGCGCGTGATGGCCGCCCGCACCGCCGTACACGAGAAGCTCGGCCACGGTTTCCTCGCTGAGACCACCGCCGTCGGCGCCGAACGCCGCGCGAATGGCCTCGAGCGACTAAGGCTGGCTCAGAGCTTCGGTCTGGAGACCGCGGACAGCCCCACCCACGAGATACTTACCCGCAAGCACGCGTTGATCTTCCAAGCGACCGTCTTCGTGGACGAGGGCTTCTCACGCTGGTTGGAGACGGACCTACTTGGCTCGCTGGGTTTGGAACCCCGTGTCGGTATCGGGCCGGCGGTCGTGGCCTCCTCCGGCCCGTCGGCTGGCCCATCGGCGGAGTCTTCCGCCGGGCCTTCCACGGAGCCTTCCACGGAGCCCTCCACGGGGGCCCCCGCCGGGCAAGGAGATTCGCGGCGTCTCGCATCGATCGACGGCCGGTCGCTCCAAGGCATTGACGAACGACTGGACGCATTCCTTTCGTGGGCGCTCGATCCACCGGAGGCCTTCGACGAGGCTCGTGCGGACGCCGTTGCCGCTACCGGTTTCCTGGCCGCCGTCGAGGACGATGACGAGCTGGCCGCGGCCGTTACGTTCGCCTCTGGCGCCCCGCCCCGCTACAGCCTCGGCGCCGTATTGATGGAGGCCATAGCCCGGCGCCACCGCCACGAACTCGTACCCGCCGCCGCGCTCATTGCCTACAACGTGAAGATGGGCATCGACGAACTCGCCGTGGCCGACCTGCGCGAGCTGCTCGCCGACCCGCGCTTCCACATGACGGCTCGCGCCTGCCAGCTCGTCGCATTGCCGCCCTGCACCACCGCCGCCGAGCTGGCCGAGACAGCCCGCGAGCTGCTCGCGTTCGTGCCGCCGGCATGCTTCGCGGGGTGATCGTGGCGCTGGGCGTCGGTGTGCCTCGGAGCCGGCAAAGGCTATGCCAGGGGTTGTTCCTGAGGTGCGTTAGCTGCGTTGCGAGCGGCTTGCCGAGCGTGTAAAAGACGACGGCGGGGGGAAGAAGAACAGCCATGTTCTGCGGCAACTGTGGCAACGAGATTCCGAGCAGCAACCGGTTCTGCAGGCAATGCGGAACCGGGGTGGAGGAACCCGCGAGCGGAGGGTCGGCAAACGTCAGCAAAGGCGATGTCGGAGTGGACCGATCGACCACCACCATCACCCAGGAGACGCATACGCACGAGAACAGCGCCAAGGTAGACGGCGGGATTCACATCAACATGGGCGACAAGGGCGCCGCAGAACCAGGCCTGGTATTGTGCCCCTCATGCGGCCTCAGAAACGAGCTCAGGGACACGTTCTTCTGCCGCCAATGCGAGAGGGATTATCTCTGCCGAGACCACCTCGACCGCAAGCGACGCGTATGCGAGGAGTGCGCCGACAGCGCTCGAGCTGAAGCCGAGGAAGCGGCAGAGGAGGAAAAGGTTGCCGAGGCAGGGCCGCCGACACGGATCACTGGGCCTTTCGGCACGGAACTCCTGCTCATACCTGCTGGCGAGTTTCTGATGGGGTCGCCCGAGGACGAGGAAGGTCGAGTGGATGACGAATGCCAGCACCGTGTGAAGATCACGGAACCGTTCTACATGCAGACGACGCCCGTAACGCAGGCGCAGTGGAATGGTGTGATGGGCGAGAACCCGAGTTGGTTCAAGGGTGACCATCTTCCCGTCGATAGTGTGTGTTGGGATGACGCGCAAGAGTTTTTCCAGCGCTTGAATGTCGAGCACGGTATGCAGTGCCGGCTACCGACGGAGGCGGAGTGGGAGTACGCGTGCCGAGCGGGGACGACGACACCCTTTTACTTTGGCGATACCGTTACGACGGAGCAGGCGAACTTCGACTATCGCTTCGCCTACGGTAACGCTTCGGAAGGAGTCCATCGCGGGGAGGCGACTTCGGTAGAAAGCTTTCCGCCGAATGCCTGGGGCCTATACGATATGCACGGCAATATCGGCGAGTGGTGTCACGACTGGTACGCTGAAGATTACTATAAGAAGAGTCCCCCCAATGATCCAAGGGGCCCCGCTAGCGGAGAGAAACGCGTCGTGCGCGGCGGCCGGTGGAGCGTAGCTCCGCAGAATGTGCGTGCATCGAGTCGGTACGGGATCCCCCCCGGCGTTTGTATGAACTATTTCGGGTTCCGGTGTGCGCAGTCGGCTTTGATTCTGGGTTCTTTTTGGGACCAGTGGCATGGGAGCCCTGGCGCGGCGGAGGCCAATCAAAAACCAGGCCAAAAGGGGGGGCTCCCCGGAGCCCCCCCCCCCCCGGACTTGTGCCG
>PIVZ01000500.1 GCA_003354045.1 bacterium | reverse complement strand
TGGAGCCGTTGCCCTCCGCATCGACGAGAGGATCCTGCGCGACTGGGGACGCGTGCCGGTATCCGAAGAGGTGCTGACCGAGCTAGGCGACCGCCTGCGACGAGACCGATTTCTCTCCCTGGAACCTGACGAGCAGGACGCCTACCTGCGAAAACGGCTACATCGTTGGAAGGGCTCAGGTCCGTTCCGTTGGCTGCTGCAGCGCTGCGTGGACGATTTCTACACGCACCCGCAATCCTGGGTCAGCCTACGCTACACCAAACCCCAGCCGGAAGGGCATTCAGACTATGCGCGATGCGGTTGATGTATGCATCGTCGGGTGCGGTGCGGGCGGGGGCGTGTTGGCCAAGGAGCTTGCGGAGCGAAATCTGTCGGTGGTCGTACTGGATGCGGGGCCGTGGGTACGTCGGGAAGACATACCGACTTCGCGATTCGATTGGGAGCTTCATCTCTCGGACTTCCATCCTTCCGACGAGAACCGTGACAGGATAACGGTAGCGCAAGACAGCGATCCGTTCAGGATCTCCCGCTTCAAGGGAATCGGCGGATCAACGATGCGATGGGAGGGGTTCTCGACGCGTATGCGCCCCGACGACCTGCGCCGGAAGACGATCTGTGGCGTCGGCGCCGACTGGCCGCTGGAATACGCAGAGCTCGAGCACCACTACGATCGTGTGGAAAGAGTTCTCGGTGTCGCGGGTACACCGGACAGCCGCTTCGATCCTCCCCGTGGGCCGTACCCGAACCCGCCGTTCGAGTTCAGTTGTGCGGTGGAACGAGTGAAGGCGGGGTGCGACAAGCTCGGTCTGCACACCGCCCACGCCCCGATGGCGATCCTCACCCAGCCGACGGCCACTCGCATGCCCTGCAATTACTGTGGCGGCTGTTGGCACGGCTGCTTCATGGGTGCCCTGAGCAACATGGGTCAGACCTATGTACCGCTGGCCGAGCGGGCGGGTGCCGAGATCCGTGCCGGATGCACGGCGGCACGAGTCGTCATGGAGCGATCCGGCAAGAGGGCCAAGGGGGTGGAGTACTTCGACGAGGCCGGGGAGGTTCACATGCAGCCGGCCCGTGCGATCGCCATCTGTGGCAACGGTGTCGAAACGCCCCGGCTGCTCTTGTTGTCTGCCACCTCCGACCACCCGGACGGGCTTGCTAACGGCTCCGGCCTGGTGGGGCACTACTTCTCCGGCCACACGTTGGTCAAAGCCTACGGGTTATTCGAACAGCGGGTTGATGCTTACAGAGGACCCAACATAGGTGGGATGGTCCAGGATTTCTACGACCACGATGACAGCCGGGATTTCATCGGCGGCTACCTCATCGCATTGCGCAACGGCGAGGGCGGCCCCTTGCGCTTTTATCAACGCTGGGCGGGCAACAGCGGGATCTTCGGTGAGAAGCTCATCCGCAGTATGAACGAAACATTCGGGCACTCGGTGAACATATCCGCTTACGGGGAGCAACTGCCGCACGAGGGAAACCAGGTGTCGTTGGACGATGAGGTCACCGACTCCTTTGGGCTCCCGGTGCCGCGCGTCCGAACCGTGTTGCGAGGCAACGAGAAACGCATGCAGGCCCATATGGGATCGACGCTGCACTCGATCCTGCGAGCGGCCGGAGCCTACGACATCGGTGTTGAAATGTACGATTCGATCATGGGCACGCACCTGCTGGGAACCTGTCGCATGGGTGAGGATCCGAAAACCTCGGTCACAAACCCGTTCGGGCGCACACATGACGTCAACAACCTGTTCATCGCGGATGGCTCATTGTTTCCGTGCGGCACACCGGCGAATCCGACCCTCACGATACAGGCGCTCGCGACGAGGGTGGCTCAGGGAATGGCACGGCAGTTCGAGCGCGGGGAATTGTGAGGCAATTGAACGCTCGAGCCGGGCGGATAGACGAAAAGCCAATCTTCAGGCGAACGAGCGAGAATCCGTCGATACCCCACCTGCCGGTAGCGCGACGGGATAGCTATTTTTAGCGGCCAGCGCGGGCGAACCATAACACAAATAACATTGACAGGCCGGTGTCGATTATGCATAGTGCCAGTAGACAGATTGGAGACTGAGCGGCGATGAAAGCAACGGTTGTCGACCTGCGGTACAGAATGAACGACGTTCTCAGGGCGTTGGAGCGTAACGAGGACGTCGAGATCCTCTACCATGGACGTACGAAGGGCGTGCTATCGGCAACGGCTCCCGTCAGGCGCACGAAAGTCAGCGAGCATCCCTTCTTCAACATGCGGCACGACGAGGAATCGGTAGATAAGCAAATGGAGAAGCTGCGCGGCGGACGCTACCGTGATCTTTGACACGGACATCTTCATATCGATCCAGAGAGGAAACGCCAAGGCTGCGCGCGTCGTCGAACGAGCGGACGAGCGATTCCTCTCGGTTCAGACCTACATGGAGCTGTTGCAGTGTGCGGAGAACAAGCAGCAGCACCAGTATAGCAGGAGCTTTCTCAGGGACTTTGGTTTCCGGACGCTCGCGCTGACCGAGAACATCGGGCACCGAGCCGCCGTGTACATCGAGCAGTACTCTCTATCGCACGGATTGCGGGCGGGCGATGCCATCATAGCGGCGACGGCTACTGAGAACGACCTGACGCTCTGCTCGAGCAACCGCAAGCACTTCAAGCCCATCAAAGACCTGAAGCTGCAGACCTTCCGACCCTGAAGACCCGCCAGCGTGTAGCTCGTCGGTATCGCGTCGGCGCTAAAAGCCACGCTGCCCACACGATACGGCTAGCCGGAGAGGGCGCGGCGTCAGATCCTACTCCTCCTCTCAGCCGCGCAGGCGGGGAGCCACCTCGCGCATGAAGCGCTCGGGCTGGGAGTCACCGCTGCCGACGTCGGCAAGATCCTGGAACCACAGGATGATCAGCTCGGCGCCGCGGCCGACAAAGAACTCCAGTTCTTTCGTCACCTCATCGGCCGTGCCCACGCAGTGGTCCTCGAAGAACTTGTTCACACGCTCGGGGCGCGCGCCCGGCCAGTAACGCTTGATATAGGCGAGCCGTTCCTCGTCGTTGGCGAAGATCGCACAGGTACGCTCTGCCGAGACGCGCACGGTCTTCGGGTCACGGCCTACCGCTTCACAGTGCCGGGAGAGCACCTCGAACTTGTGATCGTAATTGTCGGGCCCGCGGTTGTAGTTCCAGCCATCGGCCAGCTCAGCCACCATACGTAGCGCCACCTTCTCGCCCTGGGCGCCGATCCACAGCGGAGGGTGCGGCTTCTGGATCGGCTTGGGCTCGTTTACGGCCTCCTTTATCGCGTTGCGCTTGCCTTCGACGGTGGCCTTCTCCTCCGTCCACATCGCCTTCAGAATCTTTGCCGTATCAGCCATGTAGTCGAGGCGCTCACGGGCAGTGCCGAACTCATAGCCGTAGGCCTCGAACTCGTCCTCCTTCCAGCCGGCTCCTATGCCGACGTCTACGCGGCCGCCACTGATGACGTCCACACACGAGCTCACCTTGGCCAGATAGGCCGGGTTGCGGTAGGGCGTGCAGGTGACGAGCTGTCCCAGGCGGATCTTGGTCGTGGCCTCGGCCAGTGCTGCCATCGTCGTCCAGCACTCGAAGGTCGGCTCGATCTCCGTGCGCGGCACCGTGTGGAAGTGATCGTAGAGCCACAACGAGTCGTAACCGATCTCCTCCAATGTCAGGGCCGCCCGCTTGGTGGCGGCCCACTGCTCGGCACCTCCGTCGATGTGCTTCATCTCCAAGCGCCAGCCCTGCGGCGCAAACGTCCCTATCTGAACCATGCGAGATCCTCCCCTGCCCTACTCCAGACCGCCGTCGAGGTCCCGCCCGTCCATACCGGCGTTAAGACGCGCGCGCTCGACCAGGTCACGGGCAATCGGTCCGATCGCGGTCGGGTCATCGACCGCAGCGACGGTCGGGCCTCGGTGCCAGCCCTCGGCAACGGCGAGCATCTCGCCGGAGGCCTCGAATATCCTTCCGGTGAC
>PIVZ01001079.1 GCA_003354045.1 bacterium | reverse complement strand
CAGGGTGACCTTGAGGTGGTTCGGCCCCGTGTGGTCCGCTGTGATAAAGGGCAGGTTAATCTCGGTCTGCGTACGGGTGCTGAGTTCCTGCTTGGCGGCCTCGGCGGCCTCCTTCAGGCGCTGCACGGCCATGGGATCGTTTGAAAGATCGATCCCCTCCTTGCTCTTGAACTCTGCTGCCAGCCACTCGATGAGGTACTGGTCGAAATCGTCGCCGCCGAGGTGCGTGTCGCCGTTTGTCGACTTCACCTCGAACACGCCATCGCCGAGTTCGAGAACCGATACATCGAAGGTGCCGCCACCGAGATCGAAGACCGCGACGGTCATGTCGCCCTTGTTCTCCATGCCGAAGGCGAGGCTCGCGGCGGTCGGCTCGTTGATGATTCGTTTCACGTCGAGGCCGGCGATCTTGCCGGCGTCCTTCGTTGCCTGGCGCTGGCTGTCGTTGAAGTAGGCCGGGACCGTGATGACGGCCTCCGTCACCTTCTCACCGAGATACTCCTCGGCGGTCTCCTTGAGCTTGCGGAGGATCATGGCGCTGATTTCGGGCGGGCTGAGTTCCTCGCTGCCGAGCTTGACGCGCACGTCGCCGTTTCCGGCCTTCAGCACCGCGTAGGGCACTTCCTTGATCTCCTGCGCCACCTCACCGAACTTGCGGCCCATGAAGCGCTTCACGGAGTAGACGGTGCTCAGGGGGTTCGTGACCGCCTGGCGCTTGGCCAGCTGGCCTACGAGACGGTCTCCGTCCTCGGTGACTGCTACGATGCTCGGAGTCGTCCTGTGCCCCTCGCTGTTTGGGATGATCTTGGGGGCACCTCCCTCGACGACTGAGACGCATGAATTGGTGGTACCGAGATCGATTCCGATGATTTTGCCCATGGTTTGATTCTCCCTTCAGACATGGTTTTCAATTCCCCTATAGGAAGAGCCGTGCCAAAGAGAGCCAATACTGAGTGGCTGTAAGGCGTTGCA
>PIVZ01001078.1 GCA_003354045.1 bacterium | reverse complement strand
CCCCTACATGAGCCCGGAGCAGGTCGCCGGTGATCCGGAGAAGCTCGACACGCGTTCGGATGTCTATGCGCTCGGCGTTCTACTCTATGAGCTTCTCGCCGGGCGATTGCCATACGACCTGCGCAACAAGACTATTCCCGAGGCCGTGCGCGTCATTCGCGAGGACGACCCCGTTCCGCTCAGCTCGATCGCCAAGACGTTCCGGGGTGACCTCGACACGATCATCGCCAAGGCGCTGGAGAAGGATGTGGAGCGGCGCTACGCGTCAGCCTCCGATCTTTCGGCTGATCTCCGCCACTACCTCGAAGATGAACCGATCACCGCGCGACCCGCCAGCACGATCTATCAACTGCGCAAATTCGCGCGGCGCAACCGCTCCCTGGTAGGCGGCGTGGCGGCCGCCTTTCTTCTTCTGGTCGCCGGGGTTATTGGCACCAGCGTCGGGCTCGCGCGCGCCTGGCAAGCCGAGGCGCTTTCGCGCGATCGGCTGGCCCAGGCGCAGCAGGCGCAGCAGGAAGCGGAAGAGGCCCAGGAGCGGGCCGAACAGGAGACCGCCAACCTCAGAGCGACCAAAAACTTCTTCGCCAAACGGGTCATCGAAGCCGTGTTGCCATCGCGAGTCGGGCCGGAAGTAACCGTCCTCGAGGCGGTCAACCGGGCGGCACCGCGCATCGACGAGGCGTTTGAAGGCTATCCCGAAACCGAAGCGCTCGTCCGGCATTACATCGGGAACATCTATCAAGAACTTGCTCGCTACGAAGATGCCGAGGTGCAACTGGTCGCCTCGCTGGAGAACTGGCACGCTTCCGTCGGACGTGAGGACCAGAAGGCCAGCGCGACCGAGGCGTGGATGGCGAAGCTCTATCAGCGCCAGGGCCGGTTCGAGGAGGCAGAGCGTCTCATGCGCGAGGTGCTCGAGATACGAACGCGGATGTTTGATGAGGGGCACCCGTGGGTCTTCGATGCCGTGCG
>PIVZ01001077.1 GCA_003354045.1 bacterium | reverse complement strand
GCGATTTGCTGCGGAACAACCTCGGCCGACGGGGCCGGGCCCTGCGCCTCATCGGTGTGACGGTCGCCAATCTCGTGCCGCCCGATGAAGGGCAGGCGGAGCTGTTCGTCCGTCCTCAGATCGAGATGGATCGGACAGTCGATGGCATCATGGATCGCCTTGAGGAGAAGTTCGGCAAGGGCACCCTGCGCCGTGGCACCGCCTCGAAGAGCCGGCCCGACTCACATGCCGACGAGGATGACTGAGCGCGACATCGAATCCGGGCCCGCTTCTTCACGTCTTGCCATCGGTACGCAACTGCGGCAATCTCTTCGGGCCCGGCGCTGGAACCGGGCGGTGCCGAGGAGTTATCATGACCGACATCCTGACCGGTTTCGGGGGAGGCCTCGTGGTCGCCGCCGTCGCCTGGGGCGTGTGGCGTTTCGCACGCCGTGGCGGAGGCAAGGCCGTCGTGCAGACCCCGTCCCGCAACTTCGAGAGCTTCATCACCAGCATGCGCGCCGTGGGTGAACTCTCGGTCTTCCGCATCATGACCAAGGAGGTCATCACCGCCAGCGATCACTGGTTTGGCGAGTTCGGCCGCAAGTACCTGCAGTGGCTCCTGAGCGAGCAGCGGGTCACCCTGATCATCGAATTCGACGTGGACTTTCGCTACGGCCTGACCGATCCCGAGTTCAAGGTCGAACGTTCCGGCGACGCGAGCTATCGCTTCGTCATGCCACCCTGTCGGCACGAGGTGCGGATCCGCGACCTGAAGTATCACAGCGAGGACAAGCCCGAGTTGCTGCCCTGGCTGGTGCCCGAGTTGCTCGGCCGCTTTTTCACCGGAGGCTTCAGCGTCGAGGCCAAGAACAAGCTCATCGCCGAGACGCGCCAGGAGGCCAGCCGTTTCGCCGGCGCGCTGGTACAGAAGGCCACCGCCGAGGCCCAGGCCTCGGCCACGCGCACGTTGACCATGCTGGCCCAGGGATT
>PIVZ01000499.1 GCA_003354045.1 bacterium | reverse complement strand
CTGGTTCACTACATCCGTTCCCTGCAAAGAAGCCTCAACCCGGCCGTTGGTAACGAAGATCTGGTTGCCTCCGGGAATCCTGAAGGAGCTCACGATCGATTCAACTCCTTCGCCGTAATACAGAAGCTCGACGCCGGCGAGGTTGCCGTGCATCTGTTCCGGCGTCTTGAATCGTTCGGGATGAGTGCTCTGGTAGATCCCGAAGTAGTTTGCTTCCCAGATTCTCAGGTCGTCACTATTGACGACCAGGAAAAGAACCAACAGCGGGCCAATGGCTGCAGCCGCCAGGCTCAGTATCGTGTCGCGTCTGGTGCTGGCGATCACGATCAGACCGGCGCTCAGATTGATGGCCGCCAGCACCTCGAGCGACCGTTCAATGCCCAAAAAGTAGATGAAGAGAAAACCGCTGGCCGCGGCGCCGGCAATCGCGCCGATCGTGTTGTAGGCAAACACCTCGCCGACCGCACTACCGATTCGTTTCTCGGATTCGGCATGTAGCCTGCCGGCCAGGGGAAACGCGACGCCCATGAAGAAAGCCGGCACGAACATGACCAGGAAAGCCAGCGAAAAACTGGCCCACATTCCTACCCCGAACGCGTCCATCTCGCTCTGTGAGAACACCTCTCGGAGCCGGATTATGCCCGACGGGAGGTAGACCATGGCCGCCGAGACGATCAGAGCGGAAACGGCAATGACTATCTGGACCAGACCGAACCAGACGGCCGCGTTCGTTTCTCCGCGCGACCGGGGCTGATACAGCCTCGGCAGTATTCCGTATACGGCGCTGCCCGCAGCGATTCCAGAGAGGAAGGCCGCCAACACGATCGTGAAAGAATACACACTGGCTCCGATCACGATCGACAGAAGGCGGGTCCACAACACTTCGTATCCAAGGGCGCAGAACCCGCTTACCCCAATCCCCACGAGGACCAGTCTCGTCGGCGACGCGAACCCGGCTCGCACCGGCGGAGCAGTAGCCGTGCTCGAGCCAGCAGCCACTGTCGCTTCACGTCGCCCGTGGCCTTCCCCGGCGCCAGCGGGTGACTCCGCCGGCGCACGAGTCCTGGCATCGACGATCAAGGCCGCCATGCCGATCAACACATTGACGACGACCGCCGTATACAAGGCGGTGCCGGCCGAGAAGTATCTGAGAAGCACGAATCCCGCCGACAGAGCCCCGGCAATGGCACCAAACGTATTGAGCGCGTAGAGAAACGAAAGATGACGCCGAACGCTGCTGAGATGTCGCGAGACGAATTTCGTCAGCAGCGGAAGGGTACCGCCCATGAGTGTCGTGGGAACGAGCAGAGCAATTACGGCGAAAACGATCCGGACCAGGAAGACGTAGCCTCGAGAGTCCTCGTTGCCCTGCACCAAGAAGACGTAAACGGACGGGTAGACCGTCATCAATACGACGAATCCCAGCGCGGATAGAGCGATTCCGAGCTCCAACACCCCGTAGAGCCTGAGCGGCCGCTGTGCGCCGTCCGCATACTTGCCGATCGCGTAGCCGCCGAGCGCGAGACCGGCCATGAAGATGGAAAGCACGGCCGTCACCGCCAGGTGAGAGCCGCCAAACACCAGGGTCAACGAGCGCACCCAGGCCACCTGATAAATCAGAGCCGCTGCACCAGATAAGAAGAACAGCAGGTAGCAAACAGTCGTCAACATCGGCCACCCAGCCTCGATCTCGCGGGATACGAGGTCGCGTTGGCACTCTTCTCCATTGAGCTTTATGTCAGGTCAACCGGGAAGTTTGTCTCGCTCCGAACGGGTGTTGGCTGTAGCTAAAGAAGTTCGCGGTATCTGGGAAGTTCGCGGTATCTTGACAGCCCGTGGGAGGCGGAGGTACACTCCCGGCTACCCTGAGCCTCGATGAAAAGGAGTCATACCATGTCGATCGTTCCCGGAACTTTTGCCGCTAATCAGAGTCTACGACCAAGCATCATCGCGGCGGCGCTGATGGCCGTTCTTTGCTTCATGCCGGTGCGCGCCGATGCACAGTGCGTAGGCTCCCCGGCGTGCGGCGGCATGGTATGCAGCTTTTACTACCACGTTCAGATACCGAACAGTCAGATCATAGGATTCAAGGTCGAAGCACGCCAAGCAAGGTGCGGGATCCCGGGAGTGGCGTTCTACGTCACAGCCACGGGCTCAACGATGTCGGCCTGCGGCGCCGTGGGCTCCGGTACACGAGCTACTGTCAACGCCCTGGTATCGTCCACCGCCGTTGGGCGGGGCACAGGCCTGATGGTCACCTCCCCTGAATGCCGCATCAAGGTGTTCAACAATCCGACCTGTGTCGGCACAACTCTCGCTACATGCACCGTCAATCAGCTTGACGGACTCCCCGTTGAACTCTTGAGCTTCGGGGTGGACTGACGGTCGGGGGCTTGGGCCGCCCGCCTTTCAAGAACTGACGACGATCCATGAACGGCCTGGCGCTCAGCCAGGCCGTTCGCGTTTGGCAAGCCGCTGCGGCCGGCCCACTAGTTACCGCCAACGGCTAAGGCGGGCCGTCGTGGCCGGCCAGCTTGCCATCCACCGCGAGGTCCGATAAACATTATCAACCACAAACTAACAAATGTTTGTTTACCACCGCCCGGGCAGCATAACTGCTTGAATTATAAGAACAACCACATGGAGGCACCCACATGCCAGAGGAACTCTACGACGTAATCGTGATCGGAAGCGGGCCCGGAGGGGCAGGCTGCGCCACCCTTCTCCAGAAGCGCGGCATCAACACGCTGCTGCTCGAGAAGAACGACTTTCTCGGCGGCAAGATGGCCACCATCGAGAAGGACGGCTACGCCTACGACATCTTCCCCCATGGCCAGGTGCCGATGCGCGGCTCGGCCTTCGAGAGGATCTTCGCCGAGCTCGGCGTCTCCGATGAGTTCGCGCCCGCCCTCGAGCCCGACGACACGCGCGACGTCATTACCCTGTGCTACCGCCGCGGGGACTGGAAGGAGTACAAGAAACTCTCCCAGGGCCAGGCCATGAGCGACGCGACGCCGTTCTTCGACCTGTGGGACATAGACGAGGCCGACAAGGACAAGGTCGTGGCAGTGATGGCCGAGATGGCCACGATGTCCGCGGACGACCTGCGCAAGCTCGACAACGTCAGCATGAAAGAGTGGCTCGCCGAGCGCGACGTTCCTGACGTCCTCTACAACTACCTCGCCTTCCACTCGAACGCTTCTTTGGCCGAGCCCATCGATCTGGTAGCAGCGTCCGAGCAGATCCTCATCATGCAGCAGGTAATGCTCCAGGGAGGCGGCGGCCAGTACAAGGGCGGTTTCGGCATGCTCGCCACGGTCATGGTTCGCGAGTTCGAGAAGAACGGCGGTACGCTTATCAAGAACGCGAGGGTCGAGAAGATCACCGTCGAGGACGGCGCCGTGACCGGTGTGGTCTCGACCAAGGGCGTCTTTCGCGCACCGGTGGTCGTGAGCAGTGCCGGTATTCACCCCACCGTCTTGAAGCTCATCGGCGAGGAGCACTTCGACCGAAGCTACGTGAACTACATCAAGGGACTGGTCCCGGGATGGGGATTCACGAGCATCCGCTATTTCCTGAACAAGCCGGTGATGGAAACGGCAATGTATGTTGCCTACTCGGACGATAGCTGGTGGGACACCGAGCGCTTCGAGAAGGTGAAGGACGGCGACCTCCCTGAGGAGGTCATCCTCTTCATGTGCAACCACTCCTTTTACGACGAGAACGCCGCGCCTCCGGGCAAGCAGGTGCTGGTCTCGGGAACGATCTGCTCGCCAAACCCGGAGGCCAAGGAGATCAAGGCCCTGTGGCAGAAGATGGACGAGCAGATGGAGAGGTTCTTCCCGGAGATCTGGGAGGCCACCGAGCGCAAGGAATACGGCGGGCCGCGCGAGATCAGTGAGCTGACGCGGGACTCCGTGCTACCCGGCCAGGGCGGAGAGTGCGTCGGCCTCGGTCAGATCGTTGGGCAGCGAGTTGGTGTCATCCAT
>PIVZ01000498.1 GCA_003354045.1 bacterium | reverse complement strand
TGAGCACCAGTTCGCGACACGGCGTCCGGCGGGGCGACAGTAGCCGGTCGTCAGCTCCGTTTTGGAGCCGGGCGGCGGATTACGGCGAGGACGCGTTCCGCGAGTTCCGCGTTGATGCCGGGGACCGCGGTGAGTTCTTCGACCGTGGCCTCGCCGATGCGGCGGACGCTGCCGAAGGTGGTCAGTAGAGCGCGGCGTTTGGCGGGGCCGACGCCGGCCACGTCGTCTAACGCCGAGCGCAAGCGTTTCTTGGAGCGCACCTCGCGATGGAACATTATCGCGAACCTGTGGGCCTCGTCGCGAACCTGCTGCAAGAGGAACAGGGCGTTCGAGTTGCGGCGAAGCGACACCGGGTTGCTGCGCCCCGGACGAAAGACGCGTTCTTCGGTATGCACCACGTCGGCACTCTTTCCGTCGCCGCGGACGCGGTCCTTGGCGATCGAGGCAAGCTCTACGCCTTCGACGCCGAGCTCGCTGACCGCTTCCACTGCCATGGCGAGCTGCCCGCGGCCGCCATCGACCATGATCAGGTCGGGGAGCCCGCCCTCGGCGAGCCCGCGCTTGAGGCGTCGCGATAGCACCTCCTTCATCGCCGCGAAATCGTCGTTGCGTTGCACGCCGCGCAGCTTGTAGCGGCGGTAGCCGTCCTTGTCGGGTCGGCCCTCGTCGAAGGCGACCATCGATGCGACCACGGCATCGCCCTGTACGTGCGAGATGTCGAAGCACTCGATGCGCTTGGGCACGCTGGCCAGCCCCAGCCGGCGCCTCAGCTCCTCCAGCATCTTCTCGCGCCGCGCGGTCTCGTCGCTGCGCTCGGCAAAGGCGTGCTCGGCGTTCTCCAAGGCCATCTCGACCAGCCTGCGCCGCTGGCCGCGCTGAGGAGCGGCCACCACGACCCGCCGACCACGCAAGTCGCTCAAGTACTCCCGCAGAGTCTCGGCCCCTTCCACGTCGAAGGGCAGCAGGATCTCGTCGGGGACGAAGGTGTTGGCCTCGTAGAAGCGGCCGAGCAAGGACGACAGCACTTCCTCGTCGGGAAGCTCGTGGTCTTCGAACTGGTAGCCCTTGTTGCCGACCAGCTTGCCGGCGCGGATGAGCAGGGCCTGCGCCTCTATGAAGCCACCCTCGCGGTAAAGCCCGAACACGTCGCGGTTGCCGCCTCCGTGCACGACGACCTTCTGCTTCTCGGCAATCTTGGAGATCGCGGCAATGCGATCCCGGTAGACGGCGGCCTCCTCGAACTGATCTTCGCCGGAGGCCCGCCGCATGCTCTCGGCGAGGTCAGCGAGAAGCTTCTCCGTCTTGCCCTCGAGAAGTTGCATGGCGGCCCTTAGCTGTCGCTCGTATTCGTCGCGATCGACCTCGAGCACGCAAGGGGCCAGGCAGCGCTTTATCTGATACTCGAGGCAGGGGCGCGAGCGGTTACGAAATACGGCGTCCGAGCAGGTGCGCAGCGGGAAGATCTTGCGCGCGGTGTTCATCGTCTCGCGAATGCCCGAAGCCGAGGCGAAGGGGCCGAGATAGGTGTGGCCGTCGCGCACGATCTTGCGGGTCACCACGATGCGCGGCCACTCGTCCTTGGTGGTGACCTTTACCGAGACGTAGCTCTTGTCGTCGCGCAGCTTGATGTTGTAGCGCGGCTTGTACTGCTTGATCAGGTTGTTCTCGAGGATGAGGGCTTCGGTATCGGTGGCGGTGACGAGGGTCTCCACGTCGGTCGCCCTCTGCATGAGAAAGAGGACATTGAAGCGGCCGTCGCCGCCCCGCATGTAGCTCCGCACCCGATCGCGCAGGCTCTTGGCCTTGCCTACGTAGATGACCTTCTTGCGCTTGTCCTTGAAGAGGTAGACGCCGGGACGCGACGGGATTTTGCCGACCTTCTCGCGCAAGGCCTGGCGTACGGCTTCCTCGGCCCGCGCCGCTTTCTCCTCGGCGCTCTCCTCGGGCGGCTTGTCGGCCGGCTCTGGTTTCGGGTCCTCAGGCACCGATGCCCAGTTCCTCGCGCTCGAGGTTGAGCGCCTGGTCGCGCAGCTCGGTCGCCTTCTCGAAATCGAGCCTGTCGGCCGCCTCGCGCATCTGCTTGCGCAGACGTTCGATCTCGCGGCGCACGTCTTGTTCGCTATGGTACTCGGCTTCCTCCTCGGCAATCTCGGGAATGGGCCCGTAATCGGCCTCGGCCATGCGAATCAGCGGGTCGTCTATGCCCTTGCTCACAGTGCGCGGCGTAATACCGTGCTCGAGGTTGTACGCGTTCTGTATCTCGCGCCGCCGCTCGGTCTCATCGATGGCCTGGCGCATGGAGCGCGTCACGACGTCGGCATAAAGGATCACCGTACCGTTCAGGTTGCGCGCGGCCCGCCCCATGGTCTGGATGAGCGAGCGCGCCGAACGCAGGAACCCTTCCTTGTCGGCATCGAGAATGGCCACCAAAGAGACCTCAGGAAGGTCGAGCCCCTCGCGCAAGAGATTGATGCCCACCAGCACGTCGAACACGCCGCGGCGCAGATCGCGAATGATCTCAACACGCTCGAGCGTTTCGATGTCCGAGTGGAGGTAGCGCACCCGGATTCCTATGTCGTGGTAGTAGTCGGTCAGATCCTCGGACATCTTCTTGGTGAGCGTGGTGACCAGAACGCGCTCTTGGCGCTCGACACGCCGCCGTATCTCTTCGAGCAGATCGTCCACCTGATCGCCGGCTGGACGCACCTCGACGGCGGGATCGATGAGCCCGGTCGGGCGCACGAGCTGCTCCACCACGACACCCGCGGCACGCTCGAGCTCGTAGTCGCCCGGCGTGGCCGAGACGCAGACCATCGGTCCGATCACGGCCCCGAATTCCTCGAAATTGAGCGGCCGGTTGTCGAGTGCCGACGGCAGCCGGAATCCGAACTCTACCAGCGTCTCCTTGCGCGAACGGTCGCCGCGATACATGCCGCCGACCTGCGGCACGGTTACATGGCTCTCGTCCAGGAAGGTAATGAAACCATCATCGAAGTAGTGCAAAAGCGTCGGTGGGGTCTCTCCTTCCTTGCGCTCGGTCAGGTGGCGCGAGTAGTTCTCCACCCCCGCACAGGTGCCCATCTCCGAGAGAAGCTCGATGTCGTAGAGCGTCCGCTGTTCGAGCCGTTGCGCCTCGAGAAGCTTCTCTTCAGTGCGCAGTTCGAGCAGGCGCCCGCCCAGCTCTTGGCGGATCGCCTCGATGGCACGCTTCAGGTTGTCGGGCGAGGTCACGTAGTGGCTTGCCGGATAGACGCACAACCGTTCGGTGTGACCGAGAACGTGCCCGCGCAATGGGTCGGTCCGTTTGATCGACTCGACCTCGTCGTCGAAGAACTCCACGCGAAGCGCCTGCGAGTCCTCGTAGACGGGAAAGATCTCGACCACGTCGCCACGCACGCGGAAGGTGCCACGGTGGAAATCGACATCCGAGCGCTGGTACTGGATGCGCACCAGCTTCTCGAGGACTTCGTCGCGGTCGATTTTCATGCCGACTTCGAGGAACAGCAGCATGTCGAAGTACTCGGAAGGCGAGCCGAGGCCGTAGATGCACGAGACCGAGGCCACGATCAGCACGTCGTTGCGCTCGAGCAGAGCGCGGGTGGCCGAATGGCGTAGCTTGTCTATCTCGTCGTTTACCGAGGCGTCCTTCTCTATGTAGGTGTCGGTGGAGGGAACGTAGGCCTCGGGCTGGTAGTAGTCGTAGTAAGAGACGAAGTAACGGACGGCGTTGTCCGGGAAGAGTTGCCTGAACTCGTTGTAGAGCTGGGCCGCGAGGGTCTTGTTGGGCGCGAGAACCAGTGCCGGCCGATTGACGCGCTCGATGACGTTGGCCATCGTGAACGTCTTGCCCGAGCCCGTCACGCCGAGCAGTACCTGGTAGGGATCACCACGCACCACTCCTTCAGTCAGGGCATCTACCGCCTGCGGTTGATCTCCCTGAAGCGAGAAGTCGGTTACCAGTTTGAAGACGCCGTCCTTGTCCACGACACGT
>PIVZ01000497.1 GCA_003354045.1 bacterium | reverse complement strand
ATGTTGTCGTCCGGCGAGCCATCCATCGTGTCGTCGTCGGCGAACATCTCGATGTCGGAGTCGTCGTGACGATACTCGGCCCTGAGCGACACACCATCGGTAATCGCGTAGGAGCCGGTCAGCGACACGCTCCAGATATAGGCATCGTTATCGCTCGAGTCGCGCGTATACGATCCCGAGCCCATCTCCAGGTCCGTGTACGATGCCCGCACGTCGAGCCCCCACGGGCCCTCGCCAATACCGAAGTAACCGGTCACGTCGAAGGCCTCGACATCAACCTCCGGAAGCGAAGCGGCCGGCTCCGGATCGGGATCGCTCTCGAAGTAAGTGAATTCGAGGGCGGCCGTGCAGCGGCCGATCACACCGGAAGCGATGGCGTTTAGCTCGAGCAGGTCGTTGGTATCGCCTTCCTCGCTGTAGATGCCAGCGTGCCAGAAGTCGATATCACCGAGGCTCGCGCCCAGCGACCACACGACGCCGTACTCGTCGTCGATGTTGTTGCCCGCAGGGTCCATGACCGTGAAGCCATTGGTGATACCAAGGCTCGCGTCGATGCCACCGGCATTGCCCGAAACGGTCAGACCGTCGTGATTGACAGGCTGCATCTGCCACGCATTCGAGCGGCTGATGTGGGCATTGCCCCACGGCTCGAGGACCTCGTAGCCGATCGCAGTTGCGAAACGACCAGCCGTCACCGTCAGGCCGTTGGTGTCGATGGCAAGGAAGGCCTCCTGCAAGGCCACGTCGCCCTCGTAGGTGCCACCGTCGGAATCGACGGAATCACCGGCCGCGGCAACCAGGTCGCCGAAGTCGATCTTGGCACCGTACATCACGGGGCCGCGCGTTCCGCTGGCTCCGATCTGCACGAGATCGATGTTGAACGACTCGTCCTGCTCCATGCTCGCGTACAGCCCTTTGTTCGCGAAGCTCGAGCCGTTCGGATCAGGGTCATTGACGTCATACGTGTACGAGGCCGACGCACCGAAGGTGAGATTCGGCCCTTCATCATCCGCAGCGGCGACTCCCGCAAAACCTGCGAAGAACAGCGCCGCTACGGCCAGTCCTACTACTTTCCTCATCTTTCGTTCCTCCTTGAACTCCATTGGAATTTTTTCCCAGTTTCCTTTCCGCCTGGCTTCTATCCAGAACCGACCCGGCCGGTCGTCACTCGACCGCCCGTCCGGTCCGTCCCGAACCCACCTTGCTTCAAGTTTGCTGGGCCGAGACATCACCGCTTTCCCCAGGAAAAGCGGCAAACCTTGGTATTATATCTAGCTATCTAAAAGACGCCTGCCACCTCAACCGCCAAGACGAGACCCGGCTTAGTTTTGCACACTCGGGTCGAATCGGCATTTCACCGATCCGCATCGCCGCTCGTCTTCCGTTGTCCACAACCACCACCACGTCCATTACGGCTGGCTCGGCCAGTCTTCCTACGCTTGGCTCCTTCCTCCAGCCCCGAGAGCTTTTCCCGGCTAGGAGGCGTCACCAGCGCCTCGGACGACGTAACCTACCCATCCACGGTGCCCACCAGGGCACCAGAAGTCAAGACTCACGGCCATCTCGATCGCGAGGCGGATGACACGCTGCGGCAAGCCGCTTGAAATGTCAATCCCCACTCACACTCCCCTCCGCCAGTTGAAACAACGCTCGCCAGAACGGCCGCGGAGGGCGGTCGCCGGTCTCCGAGCAGGCCCTGGTCCGGGTCAATCCCGCTCGGAGAGGCGGGCCAGGACGGCGGCTATGCCGAGGCAGATGCTGCCGAGAACGAGGCCGGTCGGGGCCGCAGAAAAAGCGCCCGTGAGCAGCAGCATATGGCGCGGCTCGGCCATTTTGAGCTCGGTCGTGTAGAGCACGTTGCCCGGGTATTTCTCGAGAGCCACCGCCGCCCGGTAGTAGGCCTCGTCAGAGCGCACCCCGCTCCAGCAATATAGCGAGCCCGCAATGCCGAGGGCGCATAACAAGGACCCGATAAGGCGCATGTACGTGGCCATGGCGGCCCTCCTGCATGTTCCGGCGGCAGGCGCCTCAGATGTCGCGCCACAATACCGTCGGAAGCTTACCGCCCGTCCGCCCGTCCCACTTGCTCGGCGGGAGGTCGGCCGGGTCGCGTCTCACGAAGCCGTTGCGCTCGAAGAACGCGGCTGCGCGCTCATTTGACGTACACGCGAAAAGGGCTCGTAGGCCCTTCTTGCGTGCGATCTCGACGAGGTGGTCGATGATGCGAACGCCCACCCCCTCGCCCTTGAATTTCGTGATCGTGTACAGACCGGCAATTTCGCCCAGGCGGCGGCGTGAGTAGCCAGAGGTGGCCAGCGAGGCAAGCCCCGCCAAGCGTCCGCCGCCGAACCAGGCACCGTAGGCGCACAGCAGCAAGCGGGCCTTCTCATCGTCGCTGCGCTCGAGCAGGAAGCCCTCGCGCTCGCCACGCGCGAGAAGGCGGCGCGCCTCGTCGAAATCGGCCACGCCGAGCTGGCCAACCGAGCAATAGTCGTGGGCGGTGAGTAGCGTTCCGGCTCCCTCGTAAGAGAACAGCTCGGCCTCGAGCCCGGCGGCGGTGGTCAGATTTACCGACTCGAGCCCGCCATCGACGGCCGCCTGCAGCTCGGCAAGCTCCGCCACCGTCCACGCTCCCAGCTGGCTGCCGGCCCGGCAAATCCGCGCGAGCGACCTGGCGCTGACAAATGAGCGCCTTTCACGGCGTCCTGGCAGCGCGCCACGCTCATCGACCACCACAAGCTTGCGCGCGCCTATTCGCCGCGCCAGGAGACGAGAGAAGGCCAGTCGGGCCGCCCCCGGCCGTCCCCGCGGCACTAGCACGTCACCGCGGCCGTGCGCCAGCAAGCTCTGTACGACCGGCACCAGTGCCTCCGGGTCGCCGTCGAGCGCTCGCGCGCTCAGCCGATGCGGACGCGCGGTCTTTGCGAAGCGGCGAGCGACCACCAGCACCATCGTCGGATTGGAGGCAAGCGCGGCGAGCACTCGGGCGGCCGGCCGCAGATTCTTGGCGTCATCGACGTGCAAGACAATGCAGGTATTGCGGAACCTCTGGAGGTAGAACTCCTTCTCCGCCGGTTCGGCGGCAAACGTTTTGGCCCTGCTCACGTCGGCCGTTGGTCTACGCTCGCCGTTGCAATCTTGCAAATCGACGGCACGGACATTAGCCTCCACATGTCGGCAGCCAGTCCGCGCGGGTCGCCGCCGCCGGTGGTGATCAGTTCGGACCGCGGGCGGCCATGAGAACGAGGGGTTAACCAAGATTATTCATGAACGAATCAGGTCGAAGGCCGTGACACGAGAAGGCTCCATTTTTTGTGCCGTTTTGCTCGTTTCGGCGCTGGCGCAAACAGCGACGGCGGCGCCTGTCCACACGCTGGAGGCCAGCAACGGGGCGGTGGCCGCCGACCACCGTCTGGCCTCGGCAGCCGGCCTCGAGATCCTGCAATCGGGCGGCAATGCCGTGGATGCCGCGGTGGCGACTTCGCTCGCCGTCGGCGTCGTCAATCCATCCTCGTGCGGCCTGGGCGGTGGCGGCTTCATGAGTGTTTATCTGGCCTCCGAGGGCAGAGCCCACGTGCTGGACTACCGTGAGCGGGCCCCGGCCGGCGCTTCCCGCGACATGTACGTCCACGATGGACGGGCCGACCCGCAGGCCAGCCGCCGCGGCGGTCTTGCGGTGGCCGTTCCGGGAGAGCCGGCGGGCCTGGCGGCTGCGCTCGACCGCTTCGGAAACCTGGATATGGCCCAGGTTGCGGCACCGGCAATCCGGCTGGCGCGCGAGGGCTTCGAGGTCGAGGGCCACCTGGCCCGGATGATCGCGCGGCAACGCGACGAAATCGCGAAGGATCCGGTCCTGGCGTCCGTCTTCCTCCACGAAGACGGAAGTCCGTACCAAGAAGGGCAGAGGCTCCTCAGGCCCGATCTGGCCACCGCTCTGGAAGCACTCGTGGAAAGCGGCGCGCCCGCTTTTTATGAAGGGGCCATCGCCGAGGCC
>PIVZ01001076.1 GCA_003354045.1 bacterium | reverse complement strand
ACGAGAGGCGCGAAGTGGGTGACGCTGAAGTCGCCGAGGATTACCTCGGCGCTGAAGAAGGCTCCGGCGATCGGCGCATTGAAGGTGGCGGCGATGCCAGCTGTCGCTCCGCAGGCAACCAGGGTGCGCATGCGCGCGGTGTTCAGTTTGAGGAACTGGCCGAGCATCGAGCCGAGGGCCGAGCCGATCTGGACGATCGGGCCCTCTCGTCCGACGGAACCGCCCGAGGCCAGGCAGAGTGCGCTCGCGACCGTCTTGCCGACGACGGTGCGTTTCGGGATCACGCCGCCCTTGAGCGCTACGGCCTTCATCACTTCGGGGACGCCGTGCCCCTTCGCCTCGGGCGCGACGAAGTGGATGATCAGCCCGCCGGCGAAGCCGCCGACCGTCGGGACCAGGAGCTTCAGCCAGATGGGGGCCGTGGTGAAGCGGCCGATGAAGTCGTCGGCGCCGCCCCAGGCGATGTCGCGGAAAAAGTCGATGAGGAACTGGAAGAAGAGGTTGCCGAGGCCGCCGAGGACCCCGAGCACGACGGCGAGCAGCATCAGGTAGCCGTGCTCCCGGGACCGGAAGTCCCTGAGCAGGGCTTCGAACCATCCCACCGATATTCGGTTTCCACGCTCCGGCTGCATCCCGCCTTTTCCCCTTTTTTTGCCTCCACTTATGGCGTTCGAGGCGGGGCCAAGCTAGCAGCGGCAACCCGGGAGCGCAAGGTGCCCGAAATCGGGATTATTATAAATATTACTAGTTGACAATATACCTAGAGAAGAATATAACAGTCGGCAGTGGGATCGCCCCAGGCCATCCCGAATTTTCACAGGAGTTGGTGAGAGAACGGGGGAGGGAGCTTTCCCTCCCCTTTTTCCTTGTGACTGGGGGCCAATGGCCGCGGACCGGTCGGATGCACTGCTTGGCGCCCTGGCCGGCTATTTCCGGGTTCTCGCCGAGCCCGCACGCCTTAAAATCGTGCAGTGC
>PIVZ01001075.1 GCA_003354045.1 bacterium | reverse complement strand
ACAGGAGGAGGAGAAACAGCGTGTAACGGAAGACGGAGCGACGAACCGCATCGCGGTCCATTCGCTCCGTACTCCGTCTCGCAGAGTCGCGAGCCAATGCGCCCTTTTCGATCAGGCTGACTAATCCTCCTGCAGGACGGCGTGCGCGGCCGCCAGTCGCGCCACGGGAACCCGGTAGGGCGAACAACTCACGTAGTTCAGCCCGACCTTGTGGCAGAATATCACGCTGCTCGGATCGCCGCCGTGCTCACCGCAGATGCCGACCTTCAAATTCGGACGGGTGGACCGGCCCTTGTCGAAGCCCATCTGCACCAGCTGACCCACGCCGCTCTGATCGAGGCGCGCGAACGGATCGGCAGGGTAGATCCCCTTCTCCACGTAGTGGGGAAGGAAGCGGCCGGCGTCGTCGCGGCTGAGACCGAGAGCCGTCTGCGTGAGATCGTTGGTGCCGAAGGAGAAGAACTCCGCCTCCTTCGCGATCTCGTCCGCCGTCAGCGCTGCGCGCGGCAGCTCGATCATCGTGCCGACCATGTAATCGACCTCGGCCTTCATCTCGGTGAAGACGGCCTTGGCCGTGTCGTCGACGATCTTGCGCTGTATCGTGAGCTCGTCCACGTGGCCGACCAGCGGGATCATCACCTCGGGATGCACGCTGATCCCCTCCTTGCTCACCGTGACGGCGGCCTGGAAGATGGCGCGGGCCTGCATGGCCGTGATCTCAGGATAGACGATTCCGAGGCGGCAGCCGCGGTGCCCGAGCATGGGATTCGACTCGCTCAGATTCTCAACGAGGCCCTTCAGGCGGCCGAAGTCGACGTCCATCTTCTTCGCGAGATCCTTGATGTCCGAATCACTGTGCGGCAGGAACTCGTGCAGGGGCGGATCCAGCGCGCGGATCGTGACGGGCAGCCCGTCCATTGCGCGGAAGATTCCCTCGAAGTCCTCCTGCTGCATCGGCAGGATCTTGGCGAGCGCG
>PIVZ01000496.1 GCA_003354045.1 bacterium | reverse complement strand
CTTCGTCGTGCTCGCGCTGGAAGGAGTTGCGCCCGATGATCGAGCCGAAGCCTCCACCGTCACGAATACCCGTGACCTCTTCGAAGATTCTCTCGTCGGCTCCCTTGGCTCCGCCCGAGAAGATGACGACGCGGCGGCCGCCAAATGTAGCCTGCACGACGTGGGCGACTCGTTCGGCAAGCGTGCCGATGGGGATGCCTTCCTTCTCGTAGACCTTGCGCGCGGCATCCTGCTCGATGTGCTCGGTGGGCGGTTTGACCTTTATGAAGTTGGCGCCCATCTGCGCGGCGATCTGCGCGGCGTATGCGCAGACGTCGATGGCCGTCTCGCCTTCCTTGGAGATGCCGGCGCCACGCGGATACGACCACACCACCACGGCCAACCCGTGGGCCTTGGCCTCCAGAGTCAGCTCGCGCAGATCCTCATACATCGACTTGAAGTGAACCGAGGCGGGATAGATCGTGTAGCCGATCGCTGCGCAGCCAAGCCGCAGGGCGTCTTCGACCGACGCCGTCACCGATGGGCAAGGATCGCTCCCGTCGGGCGCAAGCGAATCGTGGTTGTTGAGCTTCAAGATGAGAGGTATCTGGCCGGCGTACTCTGCCGCAGCCGCCTCCAAGGAGCCGAGCGGGGCCGCGTAGGCGTTGCAGCCGGCGTCGATGCCAAGCTGGAAGTGGTAACGCGGGTCGTAGCCCGGTGGATTAGGGGCGAAGCTGCGTGCAGGTCCGTGCTCGAAGCCCTGGTCTACCGGCAAGATGACAACGCGGCCGGTGCCGCCCAAGCGGCCGTGATTCAGAATACGGGCAATGTTACCAAGGGTCCCCGGGTTCTCACTCGAGTACCAGCTCAAGATCTCTCGTACGCGCTCGCTCATGTTACGATTCAGCCCCTCTGTCTCGCCAAGTAAGTCATCCTCCGCCGGCACCTATGTGGGATGCGGCGAAGCCAGGCAGCTCAAGCCCAGGATTCGAAATACTTAAGCGAATGTCCCCGAAATCGCAATCTGCTCATGGGCTGCTGACTAGTGCCTCGTAGGGGTCTCCCCCCGTTGGCAGACCGGAGCGCAATTCTTCAAGGGCGCCGGCCGCACCGTGCTCGGCAACGAAAGCGTCGATCGCGGGAGCGCGGGTGGCGTAGCGGTACAGGGCCAGGAAGGATGCGTTATCAAGGGGCGCGGCGGTGAATGGGTCCTCGCTGTTGGCCAGGCCGGTTCCGACCAGCTCCAACTGAGCCTCGGCGTAGATGCGGGTGCGGCTGGCCAGCATCACCTCGGTAGCCAGCCTGCTTTCGCGCGCCTCGGCGAAGTGGGTGCGCAGCCGCTCGGCCAGGCGGTCGAAGAGGCGGCCGCGGGCCAGCCAGCGCCTGTGCGACTCGCGCGCGCGGGTGGCGCGCGCCTCGTCGCCTCGCTCGTCGAAGAAGGCAACAACCAGACGCATGCCGATCGAGTTGGCCAGCGTCTCGTTGAAGGCTACCTGGCCCGGCACGAAGAAGTTCTGGTGGACGAGCTCGTGAAGGACGACACCGACCAGACGGCGTGCGTCGTTGTCGAGCAGAGCCGAGGGCAGCGGATCGTCGAACCAGCCGAGTGTAGAGTAAGCCGAGGCTTCAACGATGCGGGTATCGAGACCCTGACCGTCGAGCTTGCCGGCAAAGACCTCTGCCGGCTCGCGCTCGAAGTAGCCGCGATAGGGGATGCGTCCGATTATCGGATACCACCAGGTGTAGGGCTGGAGCCGGTCGGCGTAGGCGGCCGTCACGACGTGAAACGACGCGGCCTCGCTGGTGTCGGAGACCTCCAGGTAGCTGCCACCGGGGTCGAGCCCGTTGCGGGCGGCAAACCGGCGTGCCTCGAGCACCACAGCGAGGCGCCCGCGGCGCTGCTCGTCATCGGTCCGCTCAATGACCGCCTCTATGGACTCGGCACGCTGCAGGTAGCGGGCCTGTTCGTAGGCAAGCCGCGCCACGTAGGTGGAGTGGCACCCGCCGAGCAAAAGCGCCTGCAGGGCCACTAGCGCCGCCAAGCGCGGCCGTCCGGCCCTTGCCGCCGCCGCGCGCCTCCCCAGCCAACGCGTCACTTCCGAGTGGGCAGCATTAGTAACTTTTCGCATATCCGGCGCCTCGGATATAAGTCGAGGGCTGAGCCTCATGAGCCGTCTCTGGAAATACATGGCCCGTTACCGTTGGCGCTTCGGGGTGGGCGCCGTGTGCCTGTTCGCCACGGCGACCATGGTGATGGCGATCCCGGCCCTCACGCAGCGCGCCATCGACGCCGTGGCCGGCGGCGCGAGCATTGACGAAGGACTCTCCACGGTGGCCTGGGTCGCCGGCGTCATCATCGCCTTGGCCCTGGCCCAGGCCTGCGTGCGCACATTCTCACGGACGCTCATCTTCAACGCCGGTCGCGACATCGAGTACGACCTTCGCAACGACCTCTTCCAACATCTTTCAACACTGCACCAGGGCTATTACGAGCGCCAGCGCACCGGCGACCTGATGTCGCGCCTGGTAAACGACATCGGCGCCGTCAGGTTGCTGCTCGGCCCCGGCATCCTCACCTTCATCAACACGCCGCTCTACTGCGTCTATGCCTTCTCGCTGATGCTGATGATGGACGCGCGGCTCACGGTGGCGGCCATCGCGCCCTTCCCTCTCATCCTGCTCATCATGCGCCGCTACGTGCGCGCCATGATGGAGGCCACGCTGAAGACCCAGGAACGCCTCGCCGATCTCTCCGCTTTCTCGCAGGAGAACCTCGCGGGAATCCACGTCATCAAGTCCTACGTGCGCGAGGAGCAGCGCAGCCGCGAGTTCACCGACCTCAATGCCGAGTACAAGGCCCAGGCGATGGAAGTCGCCAAGCTGCGCGCGAAGATCTTCCCGGCAATCCGCGTGGTGGCTTCGCTCGGCATACTGGCGGTGCTGTTTTACGGGGGCACGCTGGTGGTGGACGGGAGCCTGACCCTCGGCCAACTCGTGGCCTTCATCGGCTACCTGCACATCCTGGCGTGGCCGATCATGGCGCTGGGCTGGATGATAGCCCTCTACCAACGCGGCAAGGCGGCACTGCTGCGCCTCGGCGCCATTCTGGACACTGAGCCGGACATACGCAGCCCGGAGAATCCGATCGGCAAGGCGCCTGTACGCGGCGCGATAAGCTTCGAGAACGTCGAGTTCGGCTACGCCGCCGGGCCGGAGGACACGCCGGTACTCAATGACCTCAGCCTCGAGATACCGGCGGGCACCAGCCTCGGTATTCTCGGGCGGACCGGCGCCGGCAAGTCCACCCTGGCCAACCTGATCCCACGTATCACCGATACCGGCGCGGGAACCGTCAAGGTGGACGAAGTCGATGTGCGCGACTGGGACCTCGGGACCCTGCGCGCGAGCATCGGATTCGTACCGCAAGACACATTCCTGTTCTCGTCTACGGTCGAGGAAAACATCGAGTTTGGCGGCGAGGACGTCACACCCGACGAGATGACACGTTTGGTCGAGATGGCCGGCCTCGATACCGACCTCGCCGAATTTCCCCAGGGCCTGGCCACACCGGTCGGCGAGCGTGGCGTCACGCTCTCTGGAGGACAGAAGCAGCGTCTGACCCTGGCGCGTGCGATTGCGCGCGACCCGAAGATATTGATCCTTGACGACTCGCTGTCGAGCGTGGACGCCGCGACCGAGCGGCGCATCCTCGAAGAGCTCGACGAGGTGATGCGCGAGCGCACCGCCATCATCATCTCTCACCGCGTCTCCACGGTGCAGCGCGCCGACCGAATAGCGGTACTCGAGGAAGGCCGCATCAGCGAGCTTGGCTCCCACGAGGAGCTGCTGGCCCACGGCGGCACTTACGCCGAGCTCTACCAGCGCCAGCGGCTAACCGACGAGATAGAGGCCATGTGATGGAGCGGGCAGGTATCCAGCCCGACCGTCCCGCCGTCGTGCTGCGCGACGTGCAGATGCTCGGCGGCATGTGGCGCTTCATCCGCCCCTACCGGCGTCTGTTCGTCGTCGCCCTGTTGCTGCTGCCGGCC
>PIVZ01000495.1 GCA_003354045.1 bacterium | reverse complement strand
AGACTGACGGTAATGCGGCCGGCCGCCTGGGCGATGTCGAGATGAACGATCGTATTCTCGGCCACGGCGGCCAAGATCTCTTTTATCGGGGCCACGTGACCGCTTTCCCCATTGGCCCAGCCAAGAGAGAGCAGACAGCTTTCCTCTGCGCACAGATTGGCGAGCAGCTCGAGGTCCGGACACCCGTTGCTGTCCACGGCGAGCCGCCGTACGCGCGCTCCCCGAGACTCGACGTCGGCAAGCGTGGCCATCACGGAATGATGTTCGATGACGGAAGCCACAGCCGTCCGCTTCGGCTCGCTGGCCAGCACGCCGCGGATGGCGAGATTGTTGGCCTCCGTGGCTCCGGAGGTGAAGACGACCTCGGTGGGCCGCGCGCCGACTAGAGCGGCAAGCTCGTGGCGAGCCTCGTCCATGAGGCCGCGCGCCGCACGCCCGGGCGCATGCAGGCTCGACGGGTTACCCGGCCGCACAGCCAGCGCCTCACGCACGGCCTCGACGACCTCCGGCCTGGCCGGCGCGGTAGCATTGTAATCGAAGTAGGCTCCCATCGTGGAGACCTTAGCGCAGGTTACCCTGCCGCTGCCATCCCATCAGGATCTGCGTGATCGACCGCCTTTCGTGCGGCGGCGCGGCTGCTTGGGCGGCGCCGCTTCGGCCTCTTCCTCGTCCTTCAATAGCTTGTAGACCAGGCTATCAACCAGCGCCTGCCAGCTCGCCTCGACCACGTTGTGGGAGACCCCCACGGTGCCCCAGCGTCTCTTGCTGTCCCCGGACTCTATGAGCACACGCACGATACTCCCGGTACCTTCCTGCCCGTCGAGCACACGCACCTTGTAGTCGTGAAGCTGTACCTCATCGACCGCCGGAAAGAACTTCACGAGCGCTTTGCGAAGCGCCAGGTCGAGAGCATTTATCGGACCGTCACCGGTGGCCGCGGTATGCTCGATGGTCCCATCGGGGCCTTCAATCATCACCGTGGCTTCGGAGAGAGTCACTTGCTCCTCGCTGCGCTTCTCGTCGATGGCGCGAAATCCCACCAGCTTGAAGAAGTGCTTCGTGCGCTTGAGGTTCTTGCGCATCAGCAGCTCGAACGAGGCCTCCGCCCCTTCGAACTGGAACCCGGTGTTCTCGAGCTCCTTGAGCTCCCCGAGGAGCTCTTTGAGCTCGTCGTGACGCCCGGCGATGTCGATCCCGAACTGCTCGGCCTTGTGCACGACGTTGCTGCGACCGGAGAGGTCAGAGATCAACACGCGCTGCTCGTTGCCGACCACCGTGGGTTCGATGTGCTCGTAGGTCACCGCGTTCTTGCGCACTGCCGAAACGTGCAACCCTCCCTTGTGGGCAAAGGCCGAGCGCCCTACGTAGGGCAAGTGGCGGTCCAGCTCCACGTTGGCCAGCTCGGCACACAGGCGCGACACCTCTGTGAGCCGCGCGAGCTGTTCGGCGGTGATACAGCGATAGCCCATCTTGAGCTGGAGGTTGGGTAACACCGAACACAGGCTGGCATTGCCACAGCGCTCGCCGAAGCCGTTGATGGTTCCCTGCACCTGTTCGGCGCCGGCTTCGATTCCGGCCAGAGAGTTTGCCACGGCAAGCCCCGAGTCGTTGTGGCAGTGAATGCCGAGCTTGGCGCCGGTTTCGGCCGCGGCTTTCGTCGCCGTCTCGATCTGTGAGGGGATCGATCCACCTCGCGTGTCACACAGACAAACGAGGTCGCTGCCGGCCTCGAGGGCTGTCTGCACACACTCGAGCGCGTACTCGGGCTTGGCGGCGTAGCCGTCGAAGAAGTGCTCGGCATCGAGGATCACCCGATCGACGCGCTTCTTGAGATACTCGACGGTCTTGGAGATGAGCTCGAGGTTCTCGTCCAGCCCGATGCGAAGGTCCTCGTGAACGTGGAGGTCCCAGGTCTTGGCGACGATGGTCACCACGGGGGTCTCGGCCTTGAGCAGCGCCTTCAAGCTCGCGTCTGCCGAGGGACGCAGACCGGGGCGCACGGTGGAGCCGAACGCGGCGATTACGGCCTTCGACAGCCGGACCTTCTTTATCTCGTCAAAGAAGCCCGCGTCACGCGGGTTGGAGCCCGGCCAGCCGCCCTCGATAGCGTGCACGCCCAGCTCGTCGAGCTTTCTGGCCACGTGAACCTTGTCGTGGACCGTGTAGGTCACGCCTTCGCCCTGGGTGCCGTCGCGCAGCGTGGTGTCGTAAACTTCGATCTTTCTCTTGCGGGAAGCCATAATCCTATCCTGAACCGCCGACGGATGTGTTGGCGTCAACTCCGATGAAACCGCGGTGAAGTACTCCCACCGCACGATCGACGCTCTCCGCGTCTATCACGACGGAAATCTTTATCTCGGAGGTGGAGATCATCTGGATGTTAATGCCTTCGTCGGCCAGCAGCTTGAACATGCGCGCGGCAACGCCGGCATGGTTCCGCATACCGAGCCCTACCACGGAGACTTTGCCTACCGACGGACTGGCCGCAACACCACGGGCGCCGACCTTGTCGGCGATACCACGCACGATCTCTTCGGCGGAGGCCACGTCGTCCTTGGCCACCGTAAAGGTCATGTCGGTGCGCCCTTCCGCGCTCACGTTCTGCACTATCATGTCAATGACGACGCCGGCCTCCGACATCGGCACGAAGATGGAGGCGGCAAGGCCGGGTGTGTCGGGGACGCCGAGCAGGGTGATCTTCGCTTCGTTCTTCTCGAATGCGACACCGGATACCAACACTTCTTCCATGCTCTTTTCCTCCGGAACGATCCACGTTCCTTCGCTCTCATCCAGGCTGGAGCGCACATGCACGGGTACGCTGTAGCGCTTGGCAAACTCCACCGAACGAATCTGCAGTACCTTGGCGCCGAGGCTGGCCAGCTCGAGCATCTCATCGTAGGAGATCCTGTCGAGCTTGAAGGCGGCGTCACATATACGCGGGTCGGTCGTGAATACGCCCGAGACGTCGGTCAATATTTCGCACACGTCGGCCTTCAGAGCCGCGGCCAGGGCGACAGCCGTGGTGTCCGAGCCACCGCGGCCGAGGGTGGTGATATTGCGGCGCTCGTCTACGCCCTGAAAGCCGGCGACCACCGCGACCTGCCCCTCGGCGAAAGCCTCTTCGGCGCGAGAGACGTCGATGGAGAGAATGCGCGCCTTGCCGTGAGACGAATCCGTGGAGATCTGCACCTGATGTCCGAGCAAGGAAAGCGCCGGTACACCAAGATCGTGCAATGCCATGGCCAGCAGTGCCGTAGAAACCTGCTCTCCGGTGGAAAGCAAAGAATCGAGCTCGCGTGCGGTCGGGGTCGGCGACACCTCCGAAGCGAGTGCCAGCAGGCGATTGGTCTGGCCCGACATCGCCGAGGCCACCACCGCTACTTCATTGCCCGCGTCGTGAAGCTTCTTGATGCGTGCGGCTACCGCACGGATGCGCTCGGGCGAGCCAACGGAGGTGCCTCCGTACTTCTGTACGATTCTCGTCTTTCTTGACACGTTCGCTGCACCTAAACCCCGACTTCTCACTCACCGCCGCGCTCGGCTAAACCTCGCAGGCTCTCGACGATTTCGCCACGGGCCGTGGTGAAAAACCCCGGCTGGCCCGCATGGCTCAGGCCCTCAGGGTCGCCACACTCGCGACAACTGCTTCGAGCCCGGCACCGATGAAATCAAGTCTAATCGACCTATGCTTAACCTTTCGAATTACAAACTCAATTGTAATGAGGCGCTCTGGCGATACATTCGTTGCTCGATCCCACCATTCGACGACCGTCACGCCGGGGGTATCCAAGGCCGCATATAGGCCGATACTCTCAAATGCCTCGGTAGCGTCATCGTCGGAGAGACCGCCGAGGCGGTAGAGGTCCGCATGAACCAAAGGAAGGCGGCCAGTATCAACGGCGAGCAACAGGGCAGTGTAGCCGTGATTATCTGCTTCTGTTATGCTTGCTCCACCCTCCGACAGCAGCCACTGAACCAAAGGAAGCTTGCCTTTATAAGCGGCGAACAACAGGGCAGTGTTGCCGAGAT
>PIVZ01001074.1 GCA_003354045.1 bacterium | reverse complement strand
CTCACGGCCTTCTCCTGGGCGGTAATCGCGTCGACGAACTTGTGGCCGCTGCTCTTCGGTGTGTACTGGAAGCGGACGAGCCCGCGGGCGACGCTCGCAAGCATGATCGCCGGAACGGCTGCGGCTCTGCTCTGGCAGACCTGGCTGAAGGTGGGGCCGCTCTGGAGCTGGCTCGCTGAGCCGCCGGCCGCGCTGCGAGGGGTGCACGGATTCGTCGTCGGCGTGAGCGTCGGCCTGGTGGTCATCGTGATCGGGAGTCTGCTCGGAAAGCCGGCGCCCAAGGAGAACGTCGATAGAGCCTTCGGGGAGTAGTACGACCGGTGGGAGCTACTTCGCGCCGAGCTTCGCCGCGGCCTGCTCGTCATGAGCTTCGCCGCCGTAGAAGCGCTTCATCTCGTCCATCACCTCGCGCATGAGCCGCGCGTCTGGCCGGCCCGCCTTTGCGTTGATGTCGCCCACCTTGTACTTCTTCGTGTACATCGGGTAGATCGCGAACACGTCGTCGCCGAGCAGGAACGCGTGGTTGACGTAAGAGCCGATCACGAGCCCGCGACCGCCCTGTTTCTCGGCGAACAGGCTCTGCCCGTTGCTGTAGTCACCCATGTCACCGTAGCAACCGAAGTACTCGCTCAGAATCGTGGGGACCACATCCACGTGGCTCGTGCGGCTCTCAACTACGGCGGGCTCGCGGCCCGGCAGATGCATGACCAGCGGCACCTGGGTCTGGTACTTCGTGAAGTTGCTCCCGTGGCCCCAGTAGTTGGCGCCGTTGTCGTTGAACTCTTCGGCGTGGTCGGTCGTCACGATCACTATTGTTTCGCCCATGACGCCCATCGAGTCGAGGGCCGCAACGACGTCGCCGACGAGCGAGTCCAGGTAGTGCACCGAGTTGCGTTGGTCGTTGAGGTAGAGCTCCGGGTCCTTCTTGTTGTTCGCGAAGACCATGTTCATCTTGCGGGCCGGCTGGAAGCGGGCGAACTCTTC
>PIVZ01000494.1 GCA_003354045.1 bacterium | reverse complement strand
TGGAGCTGATCTTCTTCTCGAACTTGACCGTGCCGTCGGGATTCAAGAACAGAATCCAAACGGCACCGCGGTTGAGACTCCCATCGTCATCGGTGAGGGCTCCCACGGCAACGTCCACTATACCGTCACCGTTGAGATCGCCCGGCGCGGTCACGGAGATGCCGAACTGATCGCTGTAGTCGAGGGCGCCGGCAAAGCCGCCGGCTGTCTCGCTTATCTTCTGATGCGATTTGACCGTGCCGTCGGTGGCGAGAAACAGGATCCACAACGCCCCCTGACTGGTGGCGCCATCGTCATCGAGATGGGCGCCGGCTGCGAGATCTACGACACCGTCTCCGTCCAGGTCCCCGAGAGCCCCGACGCTTGCGCCGAAAAGGTCCCAGTTGTCGAGAACGCCCGTGAAGCCACCTGCGCTGGAGCTGATCTTCTGTTGCGCCTTGACCGTGCCGTCGTCGTTGAGGAACAAGATCCAGACGGCGCCGCGATCGCCCCCTCCGTCATCATCGCGGGGAGCGCCGACTGCCAGGTCCACAGTGCCGTCGCCGTCCAGGTCTCCTAGTGCCGCCGTCGCCCCGCCGAATTCACCGAGATTGCCGAGTGCGCCCGCGAAGCCCCCTTCCGTGCCGCTGATCTTGCCGTGCGACTTCACTGTCCCGTCGCTGTTGAGAAACAAGATCCAGACGGCACCGCGGTTGTAACCTCCATCGTCGTCGCCGGTAGCGCCGACAGCGACGTCACCAACCCCGTCACCATCGAGATCGCCAAGCCCTGCAACCGCGCCCCCGAACATGTCGCCACCGCCCAGCCCTCCGGTGAACCCGCCTTCCAGGGCGCTGATCTTCTGCTCGGAGCGCACAGATCCGTCGCCGTTCATAAACAGGATCCACACCGCGCCGCGGTCCACGCTGCCGTCGTCGTCTTTGGGGGAACCGATGGCCAGGTCGCCTACTCCGTCGCCGTCAAGATCGCCGAGGGCGGCAACCGCCGTCCCGAAGTTGTCGCTGTTGCTCAAGCCTCCGCCAAAACCACCCGCGGTGTCGCTTATCTTCGCTTCGGACAGCACCATTCCGGGTAGCGGATTGGCCCACACTGCTTCAGGTGCCAAGCCGAGCAGCATCGACAAGCACGCCGCGATCCGCAGCGACCTGGTAAAGTATGTTCGAGTCGTCATGAAGGTTCCCCCTCTCCAGTCGGCCGGGCCACATACGCGGCCATGGTCGTACGCTTCCTGCGTTCGCCGTACGGGCGGCAACCGATATCGCTACCGGTATCGCGCCGGCGGATGATCGCTCGGCGTTTGGCGAAGCTGAAGCACTCGGGCACGAGAAGAGCGGGAATAGCAGAGCAGCACCGCACAACGTCTTCGTTGAGCAGCTCCGTGCAGTTCGAAAGACTCAGATCTCGCGTCACCGTCGATCACCAATCTTCCGCCCCACACCTCGGTCACCGCCTACCGGCCGGTTGCGACCGGTGAAGCGATGAGAGGAAAAGCCCCGTTGCGCTGGGTGAGCTTCGGGGCTCCATCTTCGAAGTTAGCAGTGGTGTTCACGACCGAACAACGGCTTAGGCGCGCGGAACGGCAGAAACTGCTGTCCTTATATTAGGCGTGTGGTTGCGCTCATTCGGCGCGCGCAGGAGTGACTGAGGACATCAACAAGAACTGCTCTCGGTAGGATGGTGCCCCTGCTCGGTCCGGCTCAAAGCGAAAGCTTCCCGCCGCGGCGGGCGGTATGCGGCTCGGCACACAGGACCGACCGAAGGCGGGATAGCGCCGATGGCAGGCGATGAGCCCGGACAGCGACGATTTGCGGCGCGCTTGGCCACTACACCTTGATTGAGTCCTAAGCCGACAGGCGCTCCCTCCAGCATTGTCGTACCGACTCGAGTTGGTCGCCGGCAGACCACGGCGATGAACGACCAGGTAGCGAAACAGCACGGATCTCGACTCCCGCCGGACATCAACAGTCATGTTCCGTGGCCGGACTGCCGATTTCCTCGCAATCTTGGCGCTCTGGAAGATACGCCCAGGCGTGGACAGATGAAGTTCGGCAGCAAGCCGCCTGGCGGCGTGGAGAGGGGCGGTTTCCGCTTGACAGGTCCCATACATGCGTGCATGTATGTAACGTAGATCAATCATTTCAAACACTTCTGGTTGGCAGGCTCCCATCAACAGGCTGTGAAACGGACCAAGGAAGAGGCAGAAGAAACCCGCGCGGCGATCATGGATGCGTCGCTGCGCGTGTTTGCCGCAAAGGGGTACTCGCGCACCCGGCTCGAGGAGGTAGCGAAGGAGGCCGGGGTGACCCGCGGTGCCATCTACTGGCACTTCGACAACAAGGCGAAACTATACTGCGCAGCCGTTCTGGAGGGCGTGAGCGGATACCAGAAGCGTCTTTCCGAGATCCTCGTCTCGGATCTCTCGCCCCTTGCCAAGATAAGATCGTTGATGGAGGGGTGGCTTGCTGCGCTCGAGGAAGATGAGGCGTATCGCGCCGTGATCGAGATGACGCTTACGCGAACGGAGTTTGACGAGGAACTTCAGGAAGGGGTGAGCGACTGGTTCGAGTTCGTCGAGCGGCTTCAACAGGCGATCGTGGATCTCGTTCGCGAGGGCATCGAGGTCGGCGAGATCCGCTCGGACAGCGACCCCGACCTGGCCGGACTCGCCCTGATCTCCTACCTCAACGGCATCGAGGAAACCTGGTTCTTACAACAGTGCCAGTTCCCGGTACGGGACATGGCCCACCGATTAGTAGAGTTCATTCTTCGTGGAATCGAGAGAACCTAGCCGACAAAGGCGGCTACATCGTGCAAGGCACAGGAGGAAGCACCATGCCTACAGAGAAGATTGCTGAAACACCGAGGGATATCGAGCAGCTGAACGTCGATCGCTTGCCCAAGTCGGGAGAGATCCTCGAACGGGCCAAGAAGGTACTGTTGTCTCCTACTGTGACCGGCCCGTTTCGGGCTCCAAGGGGGGTGGCCTTCGTCAAAGAGGCCAAGGGCTCGAGAATAATCGACGAGGACGGCAACGAGTACGTCGATATCACGATGGCCTACGGGCCGCTGATTCTCGGCCACAGCCCTCCGGTCGTGGTCGAAGCGATTCAGAAGGCATGCACCAACGGCCTGGTCTACTGCATTGCCAGCGAGCCCGAGGTGCAGATGGCGGAGCTGATGGTCGACGCCGTTGCTTGCGCCGAGCGGGTGATGTTTTGCAACTCGGGCACTGAAGCGACCCTGCATGCAATGCGCGTGGCGCGGGCTTGCACGGGGAAGGACAAAATCGCGAAGTTCGAAGGCGGCTACCACGGCGTACACGACTACGCCCTCGTGAGTAGTATCCTGGCGACGCCGACGGGCTCTCTCGAAGACCCGATCAGCGTGGCCGACAACCCCGGCACCCCGCAGGGCGCTGTGGATCAGATGCTCACCTTGACGTACGACTCGCCGGCGAGCCTGGACAAGATAAGAAAACACAAGGACGAGCTGGCGGCCGTGATAATCGAGCCCGTGCCGAGCAGCTACCTGGTGGACATGCGGGACTTCTTGCAGAGCCTGCGCGAAGTGACCGCGGAGTGCGGCATATTGCTGATCTTCGACGAGGTGATCACCGGATTCCGCCTCGCATACGGCGGGGCTCAGGAGTTCTTCGGCATCACGCCGGACATGGCGACCTACGGTAAGGTCATCGGCGGCGGCCTCGCCGTCGGCGCTGTGGCGGGCACCACCGAGGCCATGCGACCGCTGATCACGACCGGCGATCCCTTGCTCGACATGGAGGAGAAGCTCTTGACCGTAGGCACCTTCAGCGGCAACCCCCTGACAATGACCGCCGGCAGAGCAGTGCTCGAGCACCTGCGTGACAACCCGCAGATCTACGATCACATCAACGGCCTCATCGAGCGCCTGAAACGCGGGGTCCACGCGTTTTGCCAAGAGAACGACTTCGGCCTTCAGCTGACCGGCCTGGCGTCATGGGCGATACCGCATTTCATTTCCGGACCGATAACGAGCCCTCGTGATCTTCG
>PIVZ01000493.1 GCA_003354045.1 bacterium | reverse complement strand
CGGGTGATTGATGGTGTTGCCGGGGATGCCGCGCACTCCCAGAAGCTGCACCTTGGGCTTGGATGGATCGCCGATGAAGCTGATGTTGCTGTTGCCGAAGCGGTCGAGCTGCGTGGGCATCGTCATGGCATGGCGCCTGCCGCTCCACAAGGTGTCGAAGACGGCGCGGAAGGGCATGCAGCCCTCGACCTTCGGTTGGTAGTCGCCGCGCGGTCCCGGCGGCACCGGCTCGGAGACCAGCACCGACTCGCTGTCGGTCATCATCAGGTCGGGGCTGAAGGTAAGCCAGGCCAGTCCCGCGGCCAGACGCGGGACCACGCCGAGGCCGGAGGCAATGATCTCGCCGTCGCCTCGCCACGCCTCGGCAGCCGCGCAAATGCAGAGCTCGGCCAGCGTGTAATCGGTCTCGGTGTTCTGCTCCGCCATGTAGTCCTTCTGGTGCCCCGCGTTAACTCGTTATCTTCACACGTCGGTGGTGCTCAATGGCGCCCGGTCCGGTTGTGTTGGCGCTCGCCGCAGTGCCTAGAACACCGTCGGCGGGATCTTGCCGATGCGATCGCCGCCTCCGACGGCCTCCAGATACCCGGCGTCGTCAACGTCCACGTACTTCTTACGATACTCCGCCCAGCCTTCCTCGCCCTTGGCCGCAGAGTAGGCCTTCAGATGCTCGAGATCGATTCCGTACTTCGGCGTGCACGAGGTTGGGTGGGCACCGAAGGGCGCTTCGACGACACCGTCAACCAGGGCACGGTTGAGGTGGAGCGTGTGCACGCAGCCGGCCTCGAGAAAGTCTTCGGTCCGGACGATGCTCTCGCAGCTTATGTAGCGCTTGTCGGCGGCGCCGCAGTAGAGGTCGTCGAAGTAGGGGTCGGGGCCGAGGATCTGGCCGTTGCCGCGCTCATCGGCACGATCGACGTGGCACAGGGCAGCGTCGAGCTTCAGGGCCGGCATCGCCAGCAGCACCTCGCCGTCCTCGTAGGGAGATTTGATCGTCTTGATGTCCGGATTGAGCCGCTCGACGTCGCAGGCAAGGCCCGCTCGCGTGGGAAGGAAGGGCAGGCGAATGGCCGCCGCCTTGAGCCCCCACTGCAGCATGCCCTCGTCGATCTCCATCACTTCCAATCCGCCGGCCTGTCGGGCGGCGCGGAAGTGGGCATCCAGCGGGATCAGGTCGAGGGAGACGAAGCCGAAGACCAGCTTTCTTACCTTGCCGGCAGCGCAAAGCATCCCCACGTCGGGACCACCGTAGGAGACCAGGGTGAGGTCTCTTAGCGGCGAGCGTACGATCTCGCGCACCAGGGCCATCGGCTTGCGCCGCGCGCCCCAGCCGCCGATGCCGATGGTCATCCCGTCGCGAAGCTCACCGACCACCTGGGTCGCTGTCATGCGTTTGTCCACCCCAGAAACCCCTGTTCAGCCGCGCAGTTCCAGAGCCTGAGCCCCTCCCGAAGGGGTGAGGTAGCAGGCTCGAGCGCGAAGCCCGAACTATAACGTGTTCTATTATCAGGCCGCGCCGTTATGGCAATGAGGGAGGGTTGGAACGCGCCCCTCGGCTGCGCGGGTATCGGGGACATGTCCGTCCGAGCCGGGTACCGCTGCGGGCGAGGTCTGGCACCCGCTTTCGGTCTCCCCCAGGTGCGGTCGCCGCCATCTCGCGCTTGCGACGACGCGCCCAACCCCATATGACGCCGCCGATGCAGGACATGCTCACATCCATCAGAGCCGGGACCCCGCTTCGCATCGGATTGTCGGTCAGCGCAGGACTGACGGCAGTGCTACTCGTTGCCTCTATTGCATCCGCCGACCATCCGTCTGCGGCACTTGGCACCGTCATGGCCGGTCCGATCAACACGCTCTCCGCACAGACACTCCCGCGCGGCGGGTGGGCCGGATCGTTGCGCACGGATTACCTCAACCTGGACCGCCTCAGTGACGAGGAGCTGGAGCATCTAGGAGAGGATGGTCGGCATGCCCATAGCGTCGATTACGCGGTCGGCGTCTTCCTGTCGGCCGCCTACGGTGTGACCGATGCCCTGACGCTGGGGCTCACACTTCCTTACCGGTATCAGGACGACCTCCGCCCATCGCACCATGAAGAAGCTGGGCACGGGGGGGGGCAAAGCGGCGGTTCTGGCGGGGCCAAGTTCGACGGTGACACCGCGGGGATCGGCGATCTTCAACTCTTCGGCGTGTATCGCTTCTTTGGGGAGGCCGAAGACACGCTTCAGGTGGCCGGCCTGGTCGGCCTGCAGGTGCCGACCGGTCGCCACAACGACCGTACGGTCGAAGGCAAGATCTTTTCGCTCGAGCACCAGCCGGGCTCGGATTCGTGGGACCCTTCAGCCGGACTGGCCGTGAGCGGCTCGGAGGGGCGCTGGTCGTTCCACACGAGCGCGACATATCTGTTCATAACCGACGGTGCACAGAATACGGATCTGGGGGACCATATTGGCTACGATGCGGCTGCGGTCTACCGGTTGTTTGGCGCGGCCGACGCGCGTGAGGCTGCGCACGAGGATCACGATCACGACCACGATCACGATCAAGAAGCGGGCGGATCGGCGATCGACGTGATGCTCGAGCTTAACGGCATGTGGGAAGGTAAGCACGACATCGACGGCGAGACAGACCACGAGAGTGGCGGCAACGTGATCTATCTCTCGCCTGGCGTGCGGCTGACGCTGGCGGGTGGCTGGACTCTCTTTCTATCCGGTGGCTTGCCGGTCGTGCGGGACGTCAATGGGGCGAACCACCAGCCCGACTTCCGTATCTCTTCCGGCGTGAGCGTGTCGCGCTAGACGGCTACAGGTGGATTTCGCCCGTGCTGGCGGCTCGGGTCAGGCTCCTGGCCGGATTTCGGTCATCACCTATTAACTCTGCCCTTCGTGCGCGCCGCATGAGCACGCGCTGCTCTCCTTGCGCTGGAGCGAGAGCATGTAGGCGGTGAGCGCATCAGCCGCATCTTCTCCCTGCTTGACCGGCGGCATCTTAGAGCCTGGCGAGACACGTTGTGGGTTCATGAAGTGTTGCTTCAGCCAGTAGCCTACCTCTCGCGGCTCTTCCGCGCCGAGGTGAGAGAAGTCGAATTCGTGCTTGGTCTTGTTGCCGACGAAGCTCAACTCGGGGCCGATAATCCCGCCTTTGCCGTTCATTGTGTGACAGGCGATGCAGCCGAGCGTCGTTACCAGACCGCGACCCTGATCGAGTAGAGCGGCCGCGCTCTCGCCGGTTTCCGGGCCGGACGCTTTGGCGATGAACCCATCGGATCCGAACAACGATTGTCCTTCGTGGCACTTGGTGCACGAGGTGACTACGTACCTGGTCTCGAGCATCGGATAGTCCCAGAACGGCGCCCTGCCATGGGCCTCTTCCGTCTCGGTGGCGCGTCCCTGTCCGTCATGGCAGACGGTGCATCCGAACTTCTCGGGATCGTGGATCTCGAGGTAACGGCCCGGATGGGTCTTGAACGGCTGCTCCTGATCGGCCATGCGCGGATCCTGGACGCCGGCATGGCAGGTGGCGCAGCGATCGACGGCGTTGAGCGCCGGTAGATAATTCTGGACCAGCCGTACCTCGAACTGCCGAGCGGCCGCTTTGCCGAGCTCGTCGGTGGCCTTCTCAGCGAGGATGTCTGAATAGCGTGTACGAAGCGGCCGCCATTCGTTGAAGAAATTCTCACGGAGTGCTGCCGTGACGATGACCGCTATGGTCGCCATGCTTACCACGAAGAGCCAGAGCTCGATCCGGCTTTCAGTTGTCTGCAGCTCACCCTCGTTCATCTGCGAGCTCTCCTGACACCACTTGGGCGTCGGTATGACGTGTCGTCGTTGTCGCGCATCTTGCCTCTCATCAATGCACAGGCCATTGCGACTGACTCCAGTAGAAGTCCCAGTTCGGCCCGCGGAAGTAGGTGCCGATCCAGGTCAGAATGACGAGACCCAGTACGAAACAGGTAACACCAGCGATGGGGCCCATGCGAGAAGATCCAGTGCGTATAAGGACAGCAAGCGACCTCATTTCGTATGCTGTCC
>PIVZ01000492.1 GCA_003354045.1 bacterium | reverse complement strand
TCATCGTTGTATTTGGAGAAAGCGTAGCTCGCGCCGCTGACTGAAGCTGAGAAGAATATCTTCCTGCAATGGATCGTCGCCCCCGTCTGTCTTGTCGATCGATAGATCGGCGCTTACCGCGATGACGTTGGTCGGCTCTTCCGCGGTGTCGTCACTCGGGTCAGGATCTGTCGAGTCGCTGGTTACTACGGCCGTATTGCAGATGTCCGTGCTGCCGTCGCAGGGAGCAATCTGTGTCGATCCGGCTGCCGGCGCCGCTTCATCGACGAGCACCGTCACATCGAAGTTTACCGACTCCGCGATTGCGAGTGTGCCGACATTGCACGTAAGCGTCCCCACCGGAGCCTCCACGCAGCCATTCGGCGACGTGTCGCTCACATAGGTGGTGTTTGCATCCAAAGTGTCGGTAACTGTCACATTGTTGGCCGCGTCGGGGCCGGCGTTGGTGACCGACAGTGTGTAAGTTACGAACGCACCCTGGTCTATCGGGTCGCTGCCGGCGTCGCTCTTGGTAATCGACAGATCGGAGTCCGGCGGCAATATGTTGGTCGGTTCGCTCACTGTGTTGTTGGAGAGATCCGGGTCCACGCTCTCGGAGGTCAGCGAGGCCACGCGGTTGCAGACGTCCTCGCTGCCATCGCAAGGGCCGGTCTCCAATGTGCCGGTGTAGGGCGCATCGGCGTCCACTTGCACCGTGATGGTGTAGGACTTGACGTGGCCACTGTTGATAATGGTGTAGTCGCAAGTCACGGTGCCCGGCGGATCATCGACGCATGAGCTCGGGAAGGTGTCGCTTACGTAGGTGGTGTTGCTGTCTAGAAGGTCGACGACCATGACGGCCCTGGCCTGATCCGGGCCGCCGTTAGTCACTTCGAGCGTATAGACGATGGTTCCACCGGCCACCACCGGATCGGTCACGTCGGTCTTCGCGATGCTCAGGTCGGAGATGTTCGTTACTTCGAGCACATCCGTGGGCTCGTCGACGACGTTGTTCCCGGGAACGGGATCGGTGGCGCTGGAGCTCACCGAGGCGTTATTGCAGAGATCGGCGCTGGCTGTGCAGGGGCTGCTCAGCGGCCCCACACCCGCCGCTCCGAACGGTGCCGCATTATCGGCGAGAGCGAGCAGGTTGAAGCTCACGCTCGCTCCCACCGCCAAGTCTCCGAGGCTGCATGTCACCGTTCCCGCCACATCCACACAGCTGGCATCCGAGGACAGGTAGCTGCTGTTGGCGTCCAAGAGGTCGGTAACGATGACGCTGGTGGCCACATCCGGACCGGCGTTGCTAACGGTGAATTCGTACGTAAGCACGCCGCCTTGCCAAACCGGATCGAAACCCGCCTTGTCTACCTTGGTGATCGAGAGATCGGCCTGGGTCTGAGAGCCGCCCCGCACTATGTGCAGCGAACTATCCGACGCCGAAAGACCGGCGGTGTCGTTGGTCCCCGCACCCGGGTTGCCGACCACCGTGACTTCGTTCAGCACGAAGGTCCCGCTGCTCAGGCTCGCGCTGGTGTCCACATCTACCGTGATGCTCCCACTGGCGCCGGGCACCAGGTCGCCGAGGTTCCACTGGTAGACTGGATCGGCCGATACGTCGGGCGCCGGTGTAGAGGAATCGAAGATCAGCCCATCGCCGATGGTGTCCGTCAGCACAGTGGCGTACGAGGTCGCCTGGCCTACGTTCTCATAGGATATCGTGTAGCTTATCGGGCTGCCCGCGCCGACGTCGGGGTCGGGGACGCCGGTCTTGGTGATTTGCAGGAGAGCGCTGCCGGGGGCGTCGACGGCAACCGCCGTAAGCTCCTCGGTTGAGCGGAAGACTCCGGCCGGATCACCTGGGGCGTCGTTGGCCGCATTTACATCGTCGTTGATCGAGACCGTGTTGAGAAGAACCTCGCCGTCGGTCAGACCGCCAGCTACTTGCAGCGTGAGGGTAATGCTACCGCTATCTCCCGGATTGAGCGTTCCGATCGACCAATGATCGTTGTCCGGTGCGTTATCCGGAGCCGGAACCGCACCAACATAGGTAGTGCGGGGATCGTAGATCTCGTTGATCTCCACGCCCGTCAGGACTTGGACGGGACTGTTGTTGGCATAGTCGATTGTGCACGTCAGCGTTCCGCCAGGCTCTACCGGTTCCGGGCTGCAGCGCTTCTCCAGCAGCACGTTCGAGCTGGGCTCCGCGACGTCGATAGTGAGGACCTCGAGGCCCAGGTCCGCGTTGTAGTGATAGCTCGAGCCTGAGAAATCGTAGATCAGCTCAGTGACCGCCGACGATCCGGCCGAGAGGAATTTGAACGTGTACACGGTCACCAGATCACCGCCGGCCTTGCCGCCGACAAAGTTCTCCGGACCCACGCACGACCGGTAGGTACCGGCCGGCGGCGTCAGCCCGGGCGTGTCGTCCCATCCGCAGGCATCGGCGTAGACGTGATCGTTAGTGCCACCGGACGGGGCCGAGTAGGTCGCGTCAACCGAGAGAACCTGGAAGTCCAGGTTGGTGAAGTTGAGGAAGGAGGAGAGCTGTTCGTACCCGTTGGTCGCCGTGAACGACGTTACCGTGTACGACGCGACTTGCCCTACGTAGACGCTGCTAGGCCCGTCGATGCTGACCGCGTCGTTCCTGTTCTGCGAAATGAGGTGCTCGACGTAGAGCTCACGCGGTTGCGGCGTGCTGATCAGCGCATGGTTATCGGCCGCAACCTCGATGTGGAACTCCCGCGTCGTGTCGTAGGCCAGCGGCGAGCGCACGAGCTTGAGTAGGAAGTAGAAATCCGTGCATTCTCCCGCCTCGAGGACCGGCTCAGTCAGCGTCGAAGCCGAATTGGGGGACAGATCTATGTACGGGTTGGCCGAGTCGAAGACGTAGGTCGCCGCAACGTTATTGGCCGGATCCGCTCCCCCGTTGCAGACCCTGATCCCCGAGAGGAACTCGTCCGGCCCTTCGAACAGCGGGTTATTGCTGTCCAGGCCGATGACGTGCCAGGTAAGCGGTTCGATGGTCAGGGCGGGCTGCGCCGTGGCAGGCGCCGCGGTCGCGACAACCATCGATAGCGCCAGGAGCCCCACCGAGGCCCGGCGAACAATACCGATGGAGTGGCTTACCCGATCCCTATATCCGGCTGCTCGTAAAACAGATCGCAACATACCGCCCCCTTCTCGTCACAAATCGGCTTCTAGGCCAAAGCGAATACGCTCCCGGCAAAGGGAACGCAAGAAATGCGCCCGCTTGACCTGGGCGTCTTGTAGCTGCTGCGAAGGAAGAACTGCGAAACCATCCGTCGATGGGGAGGGTTCGCGACTCTTCACTCGCCGCTGATGTATCGGTTGTGGAGAAACCGGGGACTTGATTCCCGGCGACGCAAGAACATTCGCGAACGCTGATGACACGGCGACGGCCAGAGACCGTCCAAGGCCAGCGACAACCGCGCTCACGCATGCTCGCGTCGGCCCAAGCGAGCGGTGGTACAAGCGTCCGCCGCCGAATCCCAGGAACGGGACGGCTTTCAGTTACCGGTATAGACTGGGACCGATCCAAACGAGCCCTCCAAGACTCGACGCCGCTCCGAAACAGCCGGGAGATCGCCGCCCCACACAGGTTCATGGGTACCGGTGAGCGTTACTCACCCCCAATCATCCTTATACTCCAAACAATTACGGAGACAAGCTATTGCTGGGACGATCAGGAGAGACGCTGTCTGGCTATCCGTCGGCCACGATGCCAGGACCTTTCTTCAGCCTTATTTATCAATAGCTTAGGGTTGCCTGTGCAGAGGCCTGAATGGCGCTCTGCCCGGTCGCGGGGAGTTGCCGTGTGTTGCCCCTACACGGGGGCGGATTTCAGGTCGCTTGAAGAGAGACAATCGGCCGTCGCCTGGTCCGGCGATAAGCGAGGGAATAGGGGACGGGTACCGATTTCCTATCAGGAAAATCGGTACCCGTCCCCTATTTTCAGCCCCGCTCAGAAGTCCTTCTGGAAGAGCTTCCAGCGAGTGGGGTTGCCGCGCCAGTTGGCCGTCAGGTAGTCGAGGTGATACCGG
>PIVZ01000491.1 GCA_003354045.1 bacterium | reverse complement strand
TGCTTCCGACGGCAGCCCTCGCGGCGCTGACTTCCAGGTAAACACGTACACGACGGGCTCGCAGACCGGAGACAGCCTGTATGGAGAAGTGACCGCGGCCATGGACGCCGACGGCGACTTCATCGTCGTCTGGGTGAGCGGTAACTGGGGGAGCAGTGGCTCGAGCGGCACCGACTCGGACCGTACGAGCGTCCAGGGCCAACGCTACGCCTCCGACGGCAGCACAGTCGGCGCCGAGTTCCAGGTCAACACCTACACGACGGGCCAACAGGGGTACTACGGTATCGACGTGGCCATGGACGCCGACGGCGACTTCGTCGTCGTCTGGGGGAGCGATGGCTCGAGCGGCACGGATTCCTATGGAAATATCCAGGGCCAACGCTACACGTCCGACGGCAGCACAGCCGGCGCCGAATTCCAGGTGAACACGTGCACGACGTGGACGCAGAGCAGGACGAGCGTGGCCATGGAGGCTACCGGTGACTTTGTCGTCGTCTGGACGAGTGAAGGATCGGCCTGCGCAGATAATGACAGCTACGGCATCCAGGGCCAGCGTTACGCCTCTAACGGCAACCCGCTCGGCACTGAGTTCCACGTAAACACGTACACGACGGAAGATCAGGCGGATCCGAGCGTGGCCGCGGGGGACGGCGGCGACTTCGTCGTCGTTTGGCACAGTGTGGGGTCGAGCGGCAACGATTCCGAGTGGTACAGCGTCCAGGGGCAACGCTTCTGCGACGATGAAGATGACGACGGAACGTGTGATGGAGTCGATGCTTGCCCAGGCTTCGACGACAACGTGGATGTGGACGGCGATGGTATTGCAGACGGGTGCGACGCGTGTGTGAGCGCTCAGACCGTCGGCGAGGCAAAGCTCTTACTCAAGAAGATAAACGCCGACATTGAGCCCGGCAACGACCGCCTCAAGTTCGAAACTGAGTTCACGGTGCCCGGAGGGTTGGGCGCTCTCGATCCCGTAACAGACGGCGTTCGAATTCTTCTCTACTCGGAGAGCGGAGAAGACAGGATCGACGTGTCCCTGCCCGGCGGTGAATACGGCGTCGCCGGCAAGATAGGCTGGAAGACGAATCGGAGCGGCAGCAAGTGGAAGTTCAAGGATGCCACGGGGAGCCCGATCAACGGATTCAAGGCGCTGACAATGCGCGACCGCGACCGCAGTGTACCCGATGGCCTCCAGGTCAAGATGAAGGGCCAGCGAGGCACTTACCCGGTCATCCGTGGCGATGAACCAGTGCGGATGACGCTCGTTGTGGGTGATGGTGCTGCCGGAGAGTGCGCCGACACAGCGTTCACGGCCGACGAGTGCGCCTTCAGGGAGAGCGACTCGTTGAGGTGCAGGTCTCGGGAAGAGGGGTAGGGCTTTCCGTCGACATGGCGACAGCCCAGGCGCTACACTCTGAGCCGTCCGCACCCACCGTGACCTGCCCTCGTAATCAACGAGCACGGGGGTGTTCCCATGAAGCTAGCCCGAAGAGTCCTGGCCGAGCAGATTCCGAGCGTCAACGGGTGATTTCTGTCCGCGTAGTGTGCCAAAATTCGGCCGAGCAAAAGTGAGAGAATTCCCGGCAACTTGCGTCGCACACCGTTGAGCCCTATCGGGATGCCGTCGGCCGTGGTCCTGGGTAAGGTCGGTCCCATGATCAGGCCGGACCTTCAACTTCTACCATCGGAAGGCCGCTTGGATGTCGGCTGAATAATGGGACACCACGGGATCGGCTTCGGTTCCGAGAGGGCCGAGGCTGTAGTGTCTAGGCTGTGGTGTCTTGTGCAACGGCGCGCTAATTGGTATTGGAGATCAACACACGTGCTGCCGGCGGTCCGCTGATCCCGCCTTCTCCGAGCACCCAATCGGCACGCCGGGAGTACGAAGGGGGACATATGTATTCCCGTACTGCCGGTTCTCTCCTCGCCTTTCTATTGACTATTCCAATCACGGTTCAGGGCGCGCCGGTCGGTTCCGAGTTTCAGGTGAACACCTACACGACGTCCGTCCAGGGATACGGCGGCCCGACCGTGGCCATGGACCAAGACGGAAGCTTCGTCGTGGTCTGGGTCAGCGTAGGATCGGCCGGCACTGACTCCGATAGCGTGAGTGTGCAAGGCCAACGTTACTCATCCGACGGCAACAAGCTTGGCGCCGAGTTTCAGGTGAACACCTACACGACGTCCGCCCAGGGATACGGCGGCCCGGCCGTGGCCATGGACCAAGATGGAGACTTCGTCGTTGCGTGGGCGAGCCGCGGTTCGGCCGGCACTGACTCGGACCGCGACAGTGTTCAAGGCCAACGTTACTCCTCGGATGGGAGCCGAGCGGGGGCGGAGTTCCAGGTCAACACGTACACGACGCATGACCAGGGAGACTACGGTCCGGCCATCGCCATGGACCAAGACGGAAGCTTCGTCGTGGTCTGGTTCAGCGGAGGATCGGCCGGCACAGATTCCGACAATGGCAGCGTGCAGGGCCAACTCTACGATTCCGATGGCAATCCCATCGGCGCCGAGTTTCAGGTCAACACGTACACAACGAACACCCAGGGAGGAGAGGGCGCGGGTCCGGCCGTGGCCATGGACCAAGAGGGTGACTTTGTCGTTGTATGGGAAAGCTTTGGGTCCGCCGGTTCCGATTCGTCGGGGCTCAGCGTCCAGGGCCAGCGCTTCGCCTCTGACGGCAGTGCTGTCGGCTCCGAGTTCCAGGTGAACACCTACACGACGAGCTACCAGGGGTACCCCGGCACGGGCGTGGCGATGAGCGCCAATGGCGACTTCGTCGTCGTCTGGAACAGCCGAGGCCAGAGCGAGATCTTACCGACCATCGAGACCGTTCAAGCGCAGCGCTACGCCTCCGACGGCAGCACGGTCGGCTCCGAATTTCAGGTGAGCACATACACGACCTACTCCTGGCGTGCATTGGCCGTCTCCATGGATGCCGACGGCGACTTCGTGGTCGTCTGGGACAGCTACAACTACAGCGGCTCCGATTCGGACGGTACGAGCATCCAGGGCCGCCGCTACTCCTCCGACGGCAGCGCCATCGACGCGGAGTTCCAGGTGAACAGCTACACGACGCGCAGCCAGGGGTATTACGGTGTGGCCGTCGCTATGGACGCCGACGGCGACTTCGTCGTCGTCTGGGACGCCGTGGTCCTGACCGGTCCCGATTCAGACCGCCCGGGCGTCCGGGGCCAGCGTTTCGACTCACGACTGCCGCCCCTTTGCGACTCCACTCCTGCGACGGGATGCCGTTCGACTGTGGCGGGCAGATCGCGGTTTCAGATCAAGGACAAGGACGGCAGTGACAGGGACCAGATCAAGTGGAAGTGGAACAAGGGCGACGCCACCGATCTGGCCCACTTTGCCGATCCAATAGAGGGTTCCGCACGCTATAGCTTCTGCATCTACGACGACTCGACCAACGATCAGCCGCTGATGGAGGCAACTCTGCTGCCCGGGGGCATGTGCAGTGGAGATCCTTGCTGGAAAGCGACCGGAGCGAGCGGACTCAAGTTCAAGGACCGGGACGGAACGCCGGACGGGATCTCCGGGGCCAAGTTCAAGGCCGGCGATGCCGGAAAAGCCCAGGTGCAGATAAGAGCCAAGCGGGACAACCTCGTGGCGCCCGCGCCGCCGCTGATGCTAAATGCAACCGTTCAATTGTTGATAGACGACGGGGTCACCACGGAATGCTGGCAGACAGAGTTCGGCAGCGAGCTCGCCAACGAGGCCGGGAAGTTCAAGGCGAAAGGGCCGTAGCCGACTGCCGAGCCACTACATCGCAAGACCGCGTGAGCTGTGCCAGTCTGGTGTCAGTTCTGGTGTCAGTTGGCTATCTAAAGAGACCGTAAACCATCTAAAGCCACAGAACGGTCGGCATGACGTAAACCCGCGTGCTGCAACGAAAACCCGCCGAGCAGATTCCGAGCGTCAACGGGTGATTTCTGTCCGAGTACTCGACACCGCGGGCGGGGGAGGGGCGGGGTGAGACACTCGAGACAGGCGCCTCCCCAACTTCTCGTGCCGCGCTACGTGGA
>PIVZ01000490.1 GCA_003354045.1 bacterium | reverse complement strand
AATCTCGTCCGAAACGTTCTTGCCATTCGGCAAGCTCGCGTTCGAGCAGCGAAGCCAGATATTCGTGGTGCCGGTCGGGTATGCGCTTCGAGCCGGCCGGGTTTACCGACTTGCGCACGGCTCGCCCGACGAAGCGGACGTCGTCGGTCACGCCGAGGAAGGACATGACTTCGACCAGCAGTTCTTCCGGCCGTTCGGCGATATCGTCGAACATGCCGAGAAAGAGATTGCCCGGTGCGAGGCACGACGACCAGTTCTCGAGATTCACACAGTACTGAGCACAGCGTTGCTGGTAGCCCTCGGCGAAGAACGCATGAAATTCTTCGTCGGACACCTCGTCGATGGGGCGCTTGCAGTTACGTGCCAGATCTTTCTTTGCATGCGACCAGGCGCGATCGATCGGGTTGCGTACCATCATGATCGCTTTGATGTCGGGTTTGATGGCGGTTATCTCACCAATGATGTCGCGATCGAGAGCAGCGTAGCTCGCGGTGGCTTCACCACGTACCTTCGGTCGATAGAGGCGCTTGTGGTTGCGTAGGCACAGCGCCTGCCGAGCAAGATAGCGCCATGCCGGATCGCGGAAGAATCGCAGGTACCAACCGAGCTCTGCCGATTCGAAGCGTGGGTCGTCGGGGGCACTCAGCCGGCTGAAGAAGAATATCTCCTTGGGCTCCGTGAGAAAGATCTCGGGATGTTCGCGGAGGTTCGCGTGCAGCCACGTGGTACCGGTTCTCTGCGGCCCGATGATCAAGAAGTCCGGAAAGCACTGCAGGTCAACGTCGTTGCTTGCAAGCTTCACGTACTTCAGTCGTTCTCTGAGCTCGGGGCTTACCACGCTATCGTCCTTTCCCTCCCCCGCACGCAAGCTTTGCGGCGCGCGGCCGCCGCGGTCATCGTATCTCCTTTACGAAAGGCTCGATTGCAATATCGTGGGTCCGTAGGTGACACGCTCTCGTTGTTGACTCGAGGCGACTGCGGGCAGGCACCGGCGAGCGGTCAGCGCACCTACGAGGTTGACGGCATTCTGAACGATCCGTGCGCCAGCACCAGCGCGCACGGGCCAATATGGCGCGGCGTGGGCCGCGGTAAACGATGCGGGCTAAGGTAATCCTGGCGGTCGAGGCGAGCCCTGGCCTCGGCGAAAATTCACACGGTCGTCTCGTTTCCGCGCAAGTCCACCTCGAAGACCGTGCCGCCGCCGGGGCGAGCCAGGCAACGTGCCTCTCCGCCATGGTGGCGCGCGATCTCGCGCACCAGGGCAAGGCCCAGTCCCACGCCTCCCTCTTGCCCTTCCGAATGACCTTCCGGCCGGTAGAAGGGCTCGAAGATATTTGTCCGTTCCGATTCGGGCACGCCCGGCCCATCAACGGGCAGCTAACCCGGGCTAGAGGGAGCGCGCCGGCTCGAGGAACTCCTCGGCCAGTGCATCCAGCACCATCGTCAGATCGTCGGTGCCCATCGACATGAGCATCAGGATTATCTGGTCCACGCCCGCATCGCGGTAACGCTTCACCGTATCCAGGTCGCAGGGCAACATGTAGGGGCACAGGCTGACCTCGATCTCTGCCAGGCTTCGCTCTCCGCCCTCTAGCAGTCTCTCGAGATAAGCGAGTCGCTCGGCCACCTCTTCGGGGGTGAGATGGTTGCCGTACCAACCCTGGCCCCAGTTGGCGACTCTGCGCATCGCCGCGTCGCTGTGGCCGCCGATGTGAATCGGCGGGTGGGGGGTCTGCACCGGCTTGGGGTTCTGTCGGCATTCCGGCAATTTGTAGAGTTCCCCGTCGTAGCTGGAAAGCGAGTCCTGCCACAGACTCTTCATTGCCTCGATGTACTCGCGCGTTCGCCTGCCGCGGCGCTCGAACGGTACGGCCAGCGCCTCGAATTCTTCGGCGAGCCAACCGACGCCGATACCGAAATCGATGCGCCCATTGGAAAGCCAGTCCAAGGTGGCGACGTCCTTTGCCGTGTATACCGGGTTTCTTTGCGGAACTACGCAGATGCCGGTGCCGAGCCTCACCTTCTCGGTCACGGCGGCGAGGAATGCCATTGTGTCGAACGGTTCGAGGAGGCCGTTGCTCGGACCCATCGGTACCTTGCCGTCGTCCGAATAGGGGTATTGCGACTTCGGATCGTCGAAGAGCACCACGTGCTCGGGCACCCACACGGCGTGGAAGCCTCGCTCGTCAACGCCCTTACCGAGCATCGAGATCCATTCGGGAGTGGTTATGGGGGTTACCAGCGGCGCGAATATTCCGACTCTCATGGACAGGGATCACACCACAACTGTCGGGCTGAAGGAAAGGGCAGCAGTCCGGGGCCGCCGCCGGCGGAAACGGCCACGGTGCACGCCGCTGGCAGTTTCGAGCCCGAGCGGTTATGAGAACGGACCCTTGATGCGCGTTCCCGCCTGCTTGCCGGGCACAGGCGCGCTGTCGGGACTGCCACAAGGAGACAGCGGATATGAAGAAGACGGTTCTGTTCTTTGCGATGGTGCTTTTGGGCTCTCTGCCCGTTGCGCAGACTGTGTTGGCCGAGGGACCGACCGATCAGGAAGCCAAACAATGCGCTGTAGAGGCGAACCACATGCGTGTGGCGTTCGAGGCGCTCAGCGGCTATCTGAAGGCCGGTGATATCACCGATGTCGGAGCCCAACAGGTGCTCGACGGTGCCGGCGATGCGCTGCGCCGCGCGCGCGAGGCGTGCGCGACGACTCCGGAAATGACCCTCGATCTCAACGGCCTGGCCTACGACCTGGCGCTGATAGAAGACTCTCTCAGATTCGCCCAGTAGCCCGGCGAAAGTTCGGCAGCACGGGCCGGGCCTGTTGCCCCGTATCGACGGCAGTTGCCCGGTATGGGGTAGACAACCAAGTGACTGCGTGAGTACAGTCATACGGAGGGCTATTGCGCGCGAGGAGAGTCGAAGAATGGAGCTAGGACTACCAAGGAGGCGCTCCGGAGATGGCGCAGGCCGGCCGTCCGGGAGTCGTGCGACTGGCCTGGCTGTGGCCGCCGGCGCCTGTCTGGTCACCTGTCTCGCCGCTGGCGGCGCCGGTGCCGCTGGTTTCGGTAACGACGGCGCAGGCCTCGGCCCGCGCATAGTCAACGGCCTCACGACTCACGACTTTCCGACCACAGGCGCTCTCCTCTACAGCCAGGGTGGCGATATAACGGAGAACAATGCCCAAACCTGGTGCTCGGGAACTCTGATCGGCTGCCAGACCTTCTTGACCGCCGCCCACTGCGTGGACGGCGATGCGACTGCAAGCCACTACTGGGTGTACCTCCAGCACGCGGGTATCAGTGTGGTCTCTTCTTTGAGCAAGCACCCCGCGTATCTGGACACCACCTTTCCCGTCGCCGACCTCGCCATTCTGAAGCTCGCTTCGCCCGTCACCGGCATTGCTCCCACGACTTTCAACACCTTGATCAATCCGGCCGATGTCGGTTTCGGGTTGACCGGTGTCATTGCCGGGTTCGGCCAGACTCAAGGAGGCGCTAACGACTATGGCATAAAGCGCTTCGGTGCAGTGGCGACGGCCTCTTGTACCGGCACTCCTTCAGGCACCACCGATACCGAGCTGGTGTGCTGGGACTTCGCGACCCCGATAGGCGACCCCGGTGATGACTCCAATACATGCAACGGCGATTCCGGCGGCCCGCTCTTCCTCGACGTTGGAGCCGGCGAGGTCGTAGCCGGCGTGACCTCGGGCGGCACGAGCTTCCCTTGTACTGCCGACGATCACAGCTACGACGCCAACGTCTACAATTACCAGAGCTACGTTCAGAGCGAGCTCGGCGCCGATTCCACTTCCGTCTGCGGCGGTCTGCCCGCGGTAGGCGTGGGCCAGGTAATCGTGCATGGGAATAGCGGCACGCTCGATTCGGGCACTTCCTCGGCGACGTTCACCATCAATGTCGGCGCCAGCGTCAGTGACCTTCGCTTCACCTTGAACGGAGAAGACAACGGCAACTTCAACGTGAACTTTTATGTCAAGGAAGGTCTGGGCGCCGGTCCGGCCGACTTCGACTGCAAAGAGGACGCGG
>PIVZ01001073.1 GCA_003354045.1 bacterium | reverse complement strand
GACGGTCATGGACGCCGTCAAGAGCAAGATGATTCCCGTGTTCATCATGGGGAAGAAGTACGACGTACCCGACAGCCTGACCATCATGAAGGCCATGGAGTACGCCGGTTACAAGTACGTGCGCGGCGCCGGTTGCCGCGGCGGCATCTGTGGCGCCTGCGCCACGGTCTACCGCATGCCCGAGGATTATCGCCTGAAGGTCGGCCTGGCCTGCCAGACGGTGGTCGAGGAGGGCATGCACCTGACCCAGTTGCCGTTCTATCCGTCCACCCGCGCGGTGTACGACATCGATCGGCTCGAGGGCAAGGCCGAGGACGTCTGGAAGCTCTATCCCGAGATCTTCAAGTGCCTGGCGTGCAACGCCTGCACGAAGGTCTGCCCCATGGATGTCCAGGTCATGGACTACGTCGCGGCCATCAAGCAGGGCGACCTCGAGAAGGCCTGCGAGATCTCCTTCGACTGCATCCAGTGCGGCCTCTGCACGTCCCGATGCATGGCCGAGACCTCGCAGTACCACATCGCCCAGCTGGCACGCCGGATCCGGGGCAAGTTCCTCGCCAAGCCCAGCGTGCACTGCACGAAGCAGGTCGCGGCCATTGCCGACGGCTACTACGACGAGGCGCTCAAGGGCGCCATGGCCCATGGCTTCGTCGACCCGGCGACCCACGAGGTCACGCCCGAGATCGCGAAGCTGAAGGAATTGTACGTCGCCCGTCAGTCCGAGCCGCACACGGCCGAGGACGACTGGGCCCCGGACGACACCTTCGCCACCCTCACGGACTGAACGGGGAGAGTGAGACGTGGGATATCCCGAGGGATTGAAGAACCTGATCAAGGTTGTCGAGCAGACTCGCCCCGAGCGTGTCGAGAAGAAGAAGGCCGGCGAGTAATTCCCCGCGCTGAGCCTCGATGATCGCGACGTCGTCCTGAAGAAGTTCCATCCGGACGTCAACGAGGAAGGCCGGCGCGAGATCCAGGCCGGTCCGAGCA
>PIVZ01000489.1 GCA_003354045.1 bacterium | reverse complement strand
CCAGCGCTACATCAACGAAAACCGCGATACGGTCATTGCCGGCGCGGTCGGTTTGGTGGCCCTGTTCGTCGCGGCGGTAGGGGGCAGCGCCTACGTAAGCCAGGCAAAAGACGGTGCAGCGGCAGCCTTCGCGCGCGCCGCAAACAACGTTGAGTACGACAGCCCGGCAGCGGCCAAGGCCGGCTTCGAGGGCCTTGTTGGGCGCTCGCTGTCCGGTCCCTACGGAGAGCTCGCGCAGCTCTACAAGGCCGACCTGGAGCTCGAGGCCGGCGAGTACGCCCAGGCCATCAACGACTACGAGTCCTTCCTGGGATCGGCGGCGACTCCATATCTGGAGCAGATTGCGCTGTTGGGAAAGGCTTTTGCCCTGGAGATGTCGGATCAGTTGGCAGAGGCTTCCGAGGTCTACCAGCAGGCGGCGGGCTTGGAGGGCCCGTACACGTTGCAAGCCCTCCATAGTCAGGCGCGCACGGCCGAGGAGTCCGGCCAGACCGCGGCCGCTCTCGAAGCCATCGAGAAGCTCCTCGAGGCCGGCGACACGCGCGTGGACAGCGACGACCTCACACGCCGCGCCGACCGCCTCCGCAACGCCGGCGCCTGATCAACCGTCCGAGTCCGTCGGTTCGATCTAGATTCTCGGGATCGTGCTCCGCGGCCTGGGGTAGGTCTGGAACAGGGTGTGTCCGCCGTGTCTGGCCAGGATCTCGTTGTTCCCGTCTTCGATCAGCGTCGCTCGCGCGTCCCGGAAGAGCTTCTCTGGTAGGTATTCCTTTGAAAGCCCGTTGCCGCCGAAGAGCTGAATCGCGTCGCTTGCGTTCTCCAGGCAGAGCTTGGTGGCCACTGTCTTGGCGGCCATCGAGTACTCGGGAAACCCCGGGGCGATGTTCATGTTGAGGTTGATTGCCATCCTGGTCAGGGATCTACAGGTCTCCACACGGGCGAACATCTCGAAGATCCTCTGCTTGATCGAGTAGTGCTCCGCCAGAGGACGGCCTCCCTGGACCCGCTCCTTGCAGTAGGCGAAGGCTTCGTCAAAGGCGGCCCGGGCCAGGCCGGTCGCCCACGAGGCCATCCACGCATTGGCCAGCGCCAGGGTCCCTTCCTCCATGGTGCTGTACGTGTCGGGTCCGATGATCCTGTACGCGTCGGCTACGCGTACGTCCTCGAAGAACAGCTCTCCTTGATTGAGATCGCGCTGGCCGATCTTGTTCAGGGGCTTGCCCTTGGAGACGCCGGGCAGGTCAAGGGGGATGAGGAAGATGCTGAAGCCGGCAAGACCCATGGAAGGGTCGGTCTGCACATGGAGCTGGCAGTGAGTGGCGATGGTGCCGCCTGAAACCCACGCGGCCTTCTGGCCGTTGATGACCCAGTCATCGCCGTCCCGCTTGGCCAGGCAGTTGGTTCGGATGCCAGGCTCGGTGAAGAAGGCTTCTCCTAGCCCGATGTTGTCCGAGCCATGGTCCGGCTCGGTGCCGCCCCAGCAGGACCTGAGGCTACCGTCCGTGCACTCGCAGAAGGGGACAGTGAACTCCTCGATCAGCTTCTCGTTGCCGGTGAAGGCGGCTGTGTTCGGAACGAAGCTGCAGACTGCCAGCTGAACGGCCAACCCGAAGCTACCCCAGCCGAGCTCTTCCATGACGATGTTCGCTTGAAGAGGGGTGAGTCCCATTCCTCCTAGCTGCGCCGGGATGAGCATCTTGTGGTAGCCGAGCTCGTAGGCCTTCTTCAAGAAAGGCCAAAGGGGCGAACCGTCCGCGATCACTCCCTCCGGGGTCAGCTCATCGAGGGCTTTGGCGGTCGGTCGCATGACCTCCTTGGCAAACTTGTTCGCTGCCTCCTTGAGAGCAATGTCCTCGTCGGTCAGGTCCAGGTTCGCATCAAAGTAGTCCATGGTTCGCCTCCTTGCCGTCTGAGCTCGGATACCTCGCCCAGGAGACTCCATCCTGAGAGCGTGTCTCGGGCAAGTCCAGTGATTCCATTCGAGGCGATCCCGAAAGGCGGCGGGAGGCGGCGACTAGTCTATCCCGAAGTGGATCAACTCCACCGGCAGGCCGTCGTTCTTGTCGATTCGAACGATGCCGCAGCCGGTACAGTTCCATTCACAGTAGGGATCCACAGCATTGCTGGTCGCGACAGCGGGGAAGTAGGCCTTGGATGAGTTGAACTGGACGTCACCACAGTAGGAAGCGTTAGCAGACATCTTGGTGCAGGCCCCTGGGACACCGACGGCAGTGGGGACTACCTTGGAGCGGACAATCAGAGTGCCAGTATCCCAATTCTGCGTAGTCGTGACGTTGCAGACCGCCTCGACATTCACGGGCATGATGCATGAACAAAAAACTGCGGCGGCAAGCGCCAACCTTAACGGGGTTCTCGTCATTTTCGTCTCCATGTAGCTTCCGTGGAAGCATCTCGGCGAACAGCAAAAAACAACGACCGGCAGGGCGCTTCTGGTGGGTGTCTTTCACTCGTAGCAGATTCTGTCGGGCCACTTCAAATGGTTTTTTTGAGAAGAAGGCTCCCCGCTTACCAGCGCGAATCTCTCGGAGAGGGCGCGCGAGCGATCCCGGCTCCCAGGGCGCCCGGCGCCCAGGGGGGGCGGGGTCTGCTCAGGCCCAAGTCCGAGCCAGATTGTGCTCCTTATCCCCCCGCGGACAGGTGACTATGGATGAGTTCTGCCGCGAGCTCGTGTCCTGCCGCATTCCAGTGGCGATCAGGGGCCAGAAACGCGCCGGCCCGACGGCTCTGTCTTTCGATCCCGGCTGAGAGATCGATGAGGTCCAGCCCTTCATTGCTCAGCGCGGCAACCACGAGCGGCGTCATCTCGAAGATTCCCTCGCGCATCTCTCGGGTGTTCGGGTTCACCAGGACCGTGAAGGTAGCGCCGCTTTGACGGCAAGCCCGGTCCATCTCCTTCATGATTTCCACGGTGACCGCCAGTCCGTCGAAGAGATGCTCTGCTTCTTGCCGCATTGAGCCCATGCATTGGAGCGCGAGCCGGTCCACACGACGGCAGGTGCCCGGGGTCCTGGACCGATCGAAAGTGAGCAATCCGCGTTCTTCGAGCCATTGCGATGCGGGGCCGCCGTGGGTCGTGGCAACCTGGACGAGTGTGCGAAAGATCGCGCTGCGGCGGAACAAACCGGCGTGGGGCTTCATCAGGGCGGGCCTTCCCGCGCCGTCCCGTGTCTTGATGGGTACGGGGATGTTACGGACCATCAGCCCATTCGCGGTTGTCTCGGCGTAGGGCTTGGCCATGCCGTAACGGATATCGCTCACCGCGTCGATCAGGTCATTCTCGAGAAACAGCACGACGATGACGTGGTCAGGCTCGTAACGCTGCAAGACACGACGCAAAAGGAGCAGCTCCTGACTCGGCCCGTAACCGGCAACACCGAATCCGTAGACTTCGAGATCTTCGGAGCGTGCGTCGAGAAGGGGCACGAAATGCTCGTCGAATGGGACCCGAAGTCCGAAGACCTGTGAGTCACCGAGTATCGCGACCCTGGTATCTTCGGAGCGGCTGGTGGCATAGCCCGTGTTCGACCGAAAGCCTTGCGCGTTGGTTCGAAACTGAATCTTGCTGAGGAGAAACTCGACGTCGGCCAGGTTTGCCCAGCCGAGTTCCGCGTCGTAGCGGGTGGTGTCGCGATCGGCCCCGGGTTGGCGCATCTGGACCCTCAGGCTATCCAGGCCAGTGACTCGCAGCGCAAGCTCGCTCGTCAGCAGTGCGGCGAGAAGCGCGATGCAGGCGACCGCGAAGTTCTTCGTCCAACTGCGTAACGGACGCGCAGCGGCCTCAGGTGCCGGCATCGGTGGTGCTCGAAAACTTCATCCGTACTCGGATCATTGACCTACCTGGTAGCAAACGGAAGGCTTGCAGCGTCTGCTTCAAGCGACGCTTGAAGGTGCGCTCCATGGTCGACACCCGGTCCAGCGCCTTCTCTGATGTGGCCCGAAACCGGACATTTCAAAATGGGAGGAACCGGACATTTCTATTTGGGAGGTACAGGCCAACGTCTGATAAGATATATTATGTCAACTCGCCCGCACG
>PIVZ01001072.1 GCA_003354045.1 bacterium | reverse complement strand
GAAGCGGAGACCGGCGTCGGCACCGGATTCGAAGCGCTCGGCTTCATCGAACTGGCCGGGGACGAGGACCGCGTGGAGGAGTACCGCCGCGGCGCCGCCTTCGACCGCATCTGCGGAAATGGCGTTGAGGAGATCTCACCGGAAGAGATCAAACGGATGTTCCCGCTGGCGAAGACGGACGACCTCCTGGCGGGCTGGTACCTGCCGCAGGACGGCCGCGTGAATCCGGTCGACGCGACCATGTCACTCGCGAAGGGCGCTCGCCAGCAGGGGGTCACACTCGTCGAAGGTGTTGCGGTCACGGGCGTCACGGTCAACGGCGGCCGCGCTACCGGCGTGACAACGACGGCAGGCGAAATCAAAGCGGAGTACGTGGTCAATTGCGCGGGCATGTGGGCACGGCAGCTCGGCGCGCGGAACGGCGTGACGATTCCGAATCAGTCCACCGAGCACTACTACCTGATCACCGAACCCATCGAGGGTATGACCCGAGATCTGCCAATCATTGAGGATCCCTCCAGCCACGGTTACTACCGCGAGGAGGGGGGCGGCCTGATGATCGGTCTCTTCGAGCCGGTCTGCGCCCCATGGAAGGTGGATGGCGTTCCCGAGGACTTCTCCTTCGGCGAGATCGCGCCCGACTGGGAGCGGATGACCCCGTTCCTCGAGAAGGCAATGGAGCGGGTGCCGATTGCGAAGACCGCCGGCTTGATGAAGTTCTTCTGCGGCCCGGAGAGTTTCACGCCAGACATGGGTCCCGTCTTCGGCGAGGCGCCCGAGGTGGAGAACTACTTCGTTGCCGCTGGACTCAACTCGATCGGCATCATCACCGGGCCGGGCATGGGCCGGATCATGGCGAACTGGATCGCGACGGGCGACCCGGGCGCGGATGTTACCGGCATGAACGTGGACCGTTTCCATCCCTACCAGTGCAATCCCGAGTACCGGAAGCCGCGCGTCGTCGAGACGCTGGGACTTGTATACCGTCGCC
>PIVZ01001071.1 GCA_003354045.1 bacterium | reverse complement strand
GATACTGCATACGTTCTTGCATGATGACGAATCCTCCTCTCCGGCTAGAACTGGATGCCCAGGTTGAAGCCGATGATGTTGGCGAAGGACTTGTAGGTGCCGTTGAAATCATCCTGCTGGACACCGTTCGTCGAGCGCTCCTCGAAGATCACGGCCAGGTCATAGACGTCGAGCGTGTACTTGCCGAAATCATGACCGAAGCCGAGGCTCAGACCGGTGCGGTCCGAGTCGGGGAGGAGCGGGCTGACCGCCTTGTCCGGCTGTGGGTTCTCATCCAGATAAGCGCCGAAACGGATGGCGGTCTCCGGCTTCCACAGCCACTCGGCGCCGAGCCGATAGCTGTAGACATCTTCCCAGCCCTGCGGCGCGTCGAGGTTGAGCTCCGGTTCCTCGAACTCCACCACCAGCTGGTCGAAGCTGCTCCACTCGGTGAAGCTCCAGTCGAAGGCGAAGGTCCAGGCCGCGTTCGGCTGCGTCGAGATACCGAGCGACCACTGCGTGGGGAAGGAGAGGCTGGTGTTCGCATCCTGATCCACCGGGAATGCAGCATTAACCACCGCTTCGAGCTCCGGATTGCCGGTCGGGATCCGGGTGAACTTGGCGTCACCGTCGTACTCCACCTCGATCTCATGACGGTAGCCGAAGCCGACCTTCCACTTCTCGTTCGGGCTTAGCAGCACGCCGAAGGAGAAGCCGAAGTCCACGCCGTTCGATGCTTCCAGCGCCACGGTGCCGACGTCGATGAGCGGTGTGGTCCCCTCGAGGCCGACGACGGTGCGTGGCAGGTACTGCTCGAGCTCGACCTTCGAGTGCACCATCACGACGCCGCCACCCACGGACAGCTTGTCGTTGACCGCCCAGCTCGCCGTGCCGCCGACGAAGATCGGCACCAGGTTCGCCAGCGTCGAGATGTAACGGCCCGAGAAGGTGTCGGGATTCTCCCACTCCACCTTCAGCCCGAACGGTGAGAAGAGCGCCAGGCCCGCGGTCCA
>PIVZ01001070.1 GCA_003354045.1 bacterium | reverse complement strand
GGCGGAGGGGCCGAAGTTCCAGAAGACCATGCGTCAGATGGAGGAACTCCGGCAGACGGTGACCGCTGAGGAGATCGAGCACACGGTGAAGGTGCTCACCGAAGACCACGAGAAGAAGCTGAAGAAGAAGAACCATAAGATCGAGGTGATGGGCTGATGGAGACCAACTGGTCCTTCAAGTGCATGCGCTGCGGCAACGACTACAGCGAGCGCTACGATCCGAAGGGTCCGATGACGGAGCGGAGTTGTCCGGCCTGTCGCAGCAACAGTGTCCGTCCCATCGAGGATCTCGAGAAGGAAACGGCCGGAGGCTAGGGCCGGGGCCGGCCCGAGAGTTGTAACGAAGGAGAATTGCGATGGCAGGCGAAGAGCGCATTCGCATCGACCACAGCTTCCGCAGGGAACTGGGCTTGGAGCTTGAGGGGAACGGCGTCAGCTTCTGCTACCAGTGCGGCGCATGCGTGGGCGACTGTCCGTCTGCTCGTTTCAGCGAGGACTTCAACCCGAGGAAGATCATGCAGGCCGTGCTCTACGGCATGAAGGACGCGCTCGTTTCGTCCACGCAGCCGGTCTGGCAGTGCAGCAACTGCTTCACCTGCTACGACCGCTGTCCCCAGGACGTGAAGCCGGTGGAGGTGATCATGGCGCTCAAGAACTACATGACGCGCCACGGTGTCGTCCCCGACGGTGTCGAGGACCTGGCGGCTGGTGTCCTCAAGACGGGCCGCAGCGCCATCGTCTCGAAGGTGACCATCAAGCGCCGCGAGGAGCTGGGCCTGCCGCCTCTCGCCGAAGTGCCCATCGACGAGATCCGCGCGCTGGTCGGCGAAGCGCACGAGGAGGAGGGATCGTGAAGTACGCCTTCTTTCCCGGCTGTATGATCCAGGTGCGCTATCCGCAGATGGAGGCGGCCGTCCGCCTCACCGCTCCGAAGCTCGGCGTCGAACTCGTGGATCTGCCCGACCTCGGCTGTTGTCCCGATCCGGTGTTCTT
>PIVZ01001069.1 GCA_003354045.1 bacterium | reverse complement strand
CCTCGCGTCGGGTAACACCAACAGCGCTGAGGACACCGCCCCACCGACGCCCAAGGCCAAGCCCAAGCCCAAGCCGGTGCCGACGCGGGTGACGATCGAGGTTCAGGGCGAGGACCCTGATCAATGGCTCACGATCCAGGCGGTCAAAAAGGGTGAGACAGGAGGCTGGGTGACAGGTTCGTTCGACGAGCGGCGCAACCGCCTCATCATCGAGACAAGAGAGGTGAGTGCCTTTGCCGTCGATGTGGGGCGCATTGCGATCCGGTGGGAGAAGCTCGTCGTGCTGAGCCTCAACGGGCGCCGGAGCGAATTGCGCAAGCGTAACGCCACGACGTTCCACTTTGTGCTCGACGAACACGCCAACTGGATCGTGCTGGAGCAGTAGTCAGGGTGTGTCGCCGAGCTGTGCCTCGGCCCAGCGAATCGCTTCTTCGATCTTATGCCGCTCGCGATCGAGTAACCCGCGAATGACCTCCCATTCGGGACGGGCGCCGTCGAGTTCGAGCGCGCGGCGATAGGAGGCGACGCCGGCCCGGAGATGCTCTCGCCTCGCAGCTCCCTCCCCTTCGGCCTTGAGTGCCCTGGCCTCACGTAACAGACTCTCTGCCAGCGCAATGTGTCCGGCGGGGTCCGTCGGGTAGAGTTCCACGACACGGCCAGCATAGGCTAGTGCGTTAACACGGTCGAAGGGGCGCCGTGTGTGCGCCGCCTTGCGCATGTGGATCTGTCTCGAGAGTCGAGCCAGCGCGATGCTCTTGCGGTCGCGGTCCAGTGCCGAGTCCGCCCATACTGCCGCGCACCTCCAGTCCCAGGAAACGTCTCGCTGCGGTGGCGCGGCGTCAGCAAGCGCAAACCACCACGCTGCCCGCATCGCACAGGCCGTTGGGTCGAGCGGATCGGCGCTACAGGCTACGCCGAACAGTCCATCCACATTATGGCCGGTGGTCGAGCCTCCCGGCAGAATCCCGGCGAACGCCGTGGCCCGGCGCACGT
>PIVZ01000488.1 GCA_003354045.1 bacterium | reverse complement strand
GGACCCGCGGCCCTGGGTCCCCTTCAAGCTCGAGGGCGGAACAAGCGGCATCGGCTACCCTGCCTTGCTACGGGTGGTGTTGCAGCATCTGGTCGGCAACGCCTGGAAGTTCACGAGGCGCAACGAGCAGGCGAAGATCCGGTTCGGATCTTGCGGCGGAGGAGAAAGTGGTCCGACGGTGTTCTTCGTTGCCGACGACGGCGTGGGCTTCGACAACGCCTACGCGGAAAAGCTGTTCGCACCTTTTCAGAGACTTGACGACTCGGATGAGTTCGCAGGTTCGGGCGTCGGCCTGGCCACCGTGGAGCGGATTGTCAGGAGACACGGTGGACGGGTATGGGGGGAGGGACGCCCCGGCCAGGGCGCGACATTCTACTTTACACTCGGCGGCTGACGGGCTGCGCGTTTCCGGATGGAGTGCGCGCCCGGGCGCCGGCCGAGACGATGCTCGACCGGCGCCCGGAATCGGGAAGCTGGGCTAGTGCTCAGATCGTGTACTGGAAGATCACGTAGCCGAAGTCGATGTCTTGGTCCGGCCCGGACTCTTCGATGAAATCGCCGGCGAAGAAGTGGCTGTAGCCGACCACTACCAGCGTGTGGGCGCTGATCGCCTTCTTGACGGTGAGGTCAAGCTCCATGCCGACGTCGCTCGAGGTGCCGAGATTGCCGGCCCGCATGACGGCGCCGCCGGCGTTGTAGACCGCATCCGTGTCTTCGGCACGCCAGAAATAGTGCACGTCGAACTTGATCTTGGTCCCGGAGAGAGCCTCCACCGGTGTAACCACGTTGAAGGCCGTCGTCAGGCGGGCATCGACGATGTTCTGCCGGCCGATGGCGTCTATGTAGCCGAGATAGGCGTGGCCGAGCGGAAATAGCTGGTTGAACGTTTCCACGTCGTTGTCGTCCGCTTCGTCGTCGCCACTGGCGTAGTCGAAGCCGATCTCGACACGCGGTTTGCACGGTGGTTCGGTGAAAGTCGTGCCCACCTGCGAGGCGAACATGAATGCCTCGATGTCGGCATCACCCACGTCGCCGAACTGGTAGGCACCCTCGACATCGTAGTCGAACTGGCTGCCGGCGATATTGCCGTACAGGCGCCCGCCGACGGTGTGCCGCTCCTCGGCCCCCGAGGTCCCGTTGAACGCTGCCATCGGCCGGTCCAGGGCTAGCCAGTAGACGTCAGCACCGCCGCCGCTGAAACCGCGTGAATTGGCGTAGATGCCGTAGAAGTCCACGTCGTCGTTGGTATCGTTGAAGTCGTACTTCTCGACCATGACGGGCCGCGTGAAGAATCCGCTTGCCGTCCAGGTGCCGCCCGAGGCGGTCGCCGTGAAGCCGTCGAAGGTACGCCGGGTGTTCGCCCAGTCCAGCGGGCTGACCAACCGCTGCTTGCCGTAGAGTAACTCCTGGCGTCCGGCGCGCAGCGCTATGGAAGCCGAATCGCCGGCCGGTGCCTTGATCTCCAGAAACCCGTTCTGAAGATCGAGCTCATCGACCTCCAGCGTGCGGCGACCGCCAGGCAGGTCCCGGTCGGTGGCCAGAGAGCTCTTGCCCTCGGCGAACAGCCGTACGTGCGGTCCGAGGTGCAAGTCACCGTGAAAGCGAATACGGCTGACCAAGAACTCGTCATCGCGGTCGGCGCCTTCGGGTCCGCCGAAGCCGAAGTCTTTCCAGAACTCCATGCGCTCGCGGATCTGGCCGCCGAAGCTCATCCAGACGCTCTCGTCATCGCTGAGCGGAACGAACTTCATGGCGTCGAAGCGTCCGTCACGCGGCTGCCCGGCCAGAACCGACCAGTCTTCATTTTGGCGGAGTACGTTCGGCTTGGGCCGGTCGCCGTCGGCAAACGCGTCGTCCGTGACGGCTGCGCCGGTTGCGACAAGCATCGTCGTAAACAGTAAGGCTGCAAGCCATGCTCGGTAGGTCCCCGACTCGAGCGGAGCATGCGTGATTGTAGTCGTTATCATCTGAAGTCCCTCTCGTGAAATGTCTGTCGTTGGTCGGTAAGGGAACCCCTCGTCGCCTCTGGTCTTGCCCGTGGTCGGTACCTGCCGGACGGGCTTCGAGGCGGCCCCCGTTCTGCGTCCAACGATAGGATAAAGAGACCGCCGGGTCCAATTTCGGCTCATAAAAGGGAGGGGAGAAGATAAGGACCACCACTGAAGCGACCCTCGCACTGATACTGACTTCCGCGATGCCGATTGCATCGCGCCCGCGTGCCTTGTAGCAAGATCTTGCAGGAGGGGTTCCTGGAGGGGTCTACGCATGTCATTGAAAGCCTTGGAAGGCGTGAAGGTGCTGGAGTACTGTTCGACGCTGAGCGGACCGTACTTGGGCAAGCTCATGGCCGACCTGGGAGCTGAGGTAGTTCACATAGAGGCCCCCGGCGTGGGGGACGACGCAAGAAAAAGCCCGCCTTTTCCGGGGGATACACCGCACCCGGAGAAGAGCGGCCTGTTCCTCTTCGTAAATACCAACAAGCTCGGAATTACGCTCGACCCGGAGCCGCCCGAGGGCCGCGAGCTCTTCAAACGGCTGGTGGCCGAGGCCGACGTGCTCATAGACGATTGGCCTCCCGGTCACATGGAGAAGATCGGGCTTGGCTACGACGATTTGAGCGCGCTCAATCCCGGGCTGGTCATCGCATCGATCACCCCCTACGGACTGAGCGGCCCCTACAAAGACTACAAGGCCTACCCGCTCAACGTCTCCCACGTGTCCGGGCAGGGCAACGTCCTCCCGCTTCCCTCTCCGCACCTCGAGCGCGCCCCGGTAAGGATCGGCGGCCACTGCACCGACTACGACCCCGGGCAGAGTGCCGCAGTGGCGGTCCTTGCCGCCCTTTACTCGAAAGAGATCACCGGCAAGGGACAGATCGTAGAAGTGTCGAGTCAGGAGGCGGTACTCGCCTACCAGCAGGTGGAGGTGGTCGTCTTCCCCAACGGTGGCCAGGTGCTTACCAGGAAAGGCCCCGACACCGACCGCGCGATCACGATGAAGTTCGAGTGCAAAGACGGCTACGTCATCCTGGTGATGCCGCTCGAGCATCAAAAGGAATCTTTCATGAAGCTTCTGGGCTACGACGGCCTTGCGGAAGGGAAGACCGCGGCCGACTTGGAGAGAAGTCCGGAAGATGCCGCGGCCCTCAGGGAGTTTGCCGTTGGCTGGATGAAGGAGCGGACCAAGCAAGAGGTTTGCAGTGCGGCGCAGGCGCTCAGTTGTCCGATTTCTACGATGAGCTCATCTGAAGACGTGATCGAGTCGGCGCAGATAAAGTCGCGCGGCTTCGTTGCCGAGGTCGAGCACCCGGTGGCGGGAAAACTGCAAATGCCGGCCGTGCCCTACCACTTTTCAGAAACCCCCGTGTGCATCGAGCATGCTGCGCCGTTGCTCGGCGAGCACAACGATGAAGTCTACCGCAGGCGACTCGGCTGCAATGACACGGAGCTCGAAGAGCTCACGCGCGCGGGCATCATTTAGGAGCGCCGCCAGATGAACGAAGGACCACTCGACGGTGTAAGAATAACCGAGTTCACCTCGGCATGGGCGGGGCCGTACGCCACCGGTCTTCTGGCCCTGCTCGGGGCGGAGATCATAAAGATCGAGAGCAGGAAGCGGCTCGACCACAGCCGCTTCACTTCTTTCACGACTGCAACGACCTTTTCGGGACCGGACGAGTCACCGGTCTTCAACATCCTCAACCTCAACAAGCAAAGCGCCTGTCTCAATCTAGGTAACCCTGAAGCCATTGAGCTTGCCAAGCGCCTCGTCGAGAAGAGCGACGCGGTGATGGAGAACATGCGGCCCGGCGTGGTCGATCGCCTGGGGATCGGCTACGAGGCAGTGCGCGAGGTGAAACCCGACATAGTATATCTGTCTTCGTCGGCCTGCGGGCAGACCGGTCCGGATCGGGAGAACGTAGGCTATGCGCCGAATTTCGCCGGTGCATCGGGGCTGTCTTTTGTGACCGGATACGAGGACTGGCCGCCGAGCGTACTTTCGGGCGCCATCGATCTGAGAAGCGCGACGACCTCGGCGCTCGTGATCATGCCGGCTCTGCTTCA
>PIVZ01001068.1 GCA_003354045.1 bacterium | reverse complement strand
GACCGAAGCACGTGCGGACGGAAGTATGTGCCGAGGGACGCAGGTCGCCATCGTGCGGCTCAACCTACCGGCACGCGCAGGATCGTGCGCAGCTTCTCCGGCGCTACGCGGCGCGGGTCGGACAGGTAGATCTCGTGGTGGATGCCGTTGAAGGTGACGCCTTGCTCCGCCGCGAATGCGAGCATGGCTCCGATCGTCTCACGCTCATTTTCGTACGGGCCGACGTGGAGCATCTGTACGCACTTGCCCTCCTTGATCTTCTCGAGCTTCACCTCGTTAAACGGCTCAGTCTTGCCCTTTTCGATTAGCTGCTTCGTCGCGGCCTTTACGTCCGCAGCCTTGATGAAGTCCGGCACGCGGATGATCATCTTCCAGTTCCACGTCTCGCGCGGCTCCTTGGAGAAGTCGCCACACTCCTTCTTGCCCCACCAGAGGCCTTCGAGCTTGCACACGACGAAATCCCGGCCGGCCGCCTTGCTCGTGAACTTCATCGTGTAGCCGATGCCGTATAGCGCGCCGACCTTCGACTGGAAGGCCTCGCCTCCGGGCTCGCCTTGGCCCGTCACGGTGATGTACGAGGCCGGCGTTACGTCGATGAGCACCGGCTTTTTCGCCAGGACGTAGTCGGCCTTGTGCTTCTTGTAGAGGTCGAGTTTCTCGGCGGTAGCCATCGGTTCCTCCTGTTACGGCTCGAGTAGTAAGTGGATGTCGGTGACCAGGCTCGCGGCGTCCGTCTCGTGCGGTGAGTTGCGGTACACCTCGAACCCGGGCCCGGCGCGGAACATGCGGCCACTGCTCGGCAACCACTGCCCGCAGAGATGGGCGTAGGTGTCGCCGAGCTTCTCGTAAGGGCCGCGATGCCTGGCGACGGCGTAGTCGCCGGCTGCGATCTGCTGAATACCCACGTCGCCCTCGGGCTGAACGTCATCACCGGCGAGCAGGCCTGCGTCATATCGTATCTTGTCCGGCGGTGTGACCACCGGGTCGTCGTGGGTG
>PIVZ01001067.1 GCA_003354045.1 bacterium | reverse complement strand
CGCCTCGACGAAGATGCGCTTGACGTCGGGGTACGCTTCCCTCACCTGCCGTTCGATGTAACCGATCGTTGCCTCGACGTCGCTGGCGGTGAGCTGGTCGCGAAAGTCGAGGCTCATGTTGACCAGCACGTCGTGCGGCCCGAAGTGCAGCGTGAGTACCTCGTGGACCTGCGTGATCTCCTCGTTCTCCCGCACCAGGCGTCGGATCCCGCTCACCAGGGCCGGCCGGGCGCTCTCGCCGATCAGCAGACCCTTGGTCTCGATCGCCAGCAGCGCGGCGGTGGCCGCGAGGATGATGCCGATCACGATCGAACCGACGCCGTCCATCCAGTGCAGACCGAGAAGGTGAGCGGAGAGGAGGGCAAGGAACGCCACTGCCAGGCCGAGCATGGCGGCCGAGTCCTCCAGGAGGACCGTGAAGAGGGTCGGATCCTTGCTCGCGCGGATTGCGCTCAGGAAGTTGCGCCGTCGCTTGGTCGCGCGGAACTCGCGGAACGCCACCCACCAGGCCCCGGCCTCGAAGCACATGGCAAACCCGAGGACGACGTAGTTGATCCAGACGTTGCTGATCGGATGAGGATGCAGGAGTTTCTCGACTCCCTCGTAGATCGACACCCCGGCACCGACGGCGAAGATGAGGATGGCGACGACGAAGGCCCAGAAGTAGATCTCCACCCCGTAGCCGAAGGGGTGGGTCGAGTCGGCCGGCCTGGCAGCCCGGCGCATGCCGTGGAGCAGCAGCGCCTGGTTGCCGGTATCCACCACCGAGTGGATCGCCTCGGAGAACATGGCCGACGAACCGGTGTAGAACGCCGCGGCGAACTTCGTCACCGAGATGAGCCCGTTGCCGAGTAGGGCGGCCAGCACGACTTTCCTGGAACCTGTTGCCATCCGGTGCATCCTTTCGCGCCGAGTCGAGATAGAAGCGTCGTGAGCCATCGTGGTCTGGATATTCTATGAAGAAACGGTGCAGACCGTCCAGCAGTTGAAAAAAAT
>PIVZ01001066.1 GCA_003354045.1 bacterium | reverse complement strand
GGATCACGAAGAAGACCAGGAAGACCTTCGGCCGCGCCCCCATCACGCCGAGCACGAGGAATCCGCGGAAAGGTAGCAGCGCCAGCACGGCGAAATGAGCCGCCAGGCGGCTGCCGGTAAGCCGCCTGGCCAAAAGCCACAGCAGCGGGAAGCAGGCGGCAGTGACGGCAATGCTCAGGGCCCGGGCAGAATGGAGATCGTCGATACCGAAGGCGCGCCCGACTTTCATTGCCGCCCCGGTCATCAGCGAGCCCAGGGCGTTCTTTGCATCAAAGAGAGAGACGTGCGGCGGTACACCCGAGGCGACTCGCTCGGAGATGAAGAAGTAGATCTGGTTATCCACCGTGAGGGGGATGTCGAGCGGCTTCTGGTGCCAGCACACGGCCAGCCCTACAACGAGAAACAAGGCCGCAAAGCCCCAATCACCGCTGGCGCGAATCTTCATCTACTACCGACCGCTCCTCTTTACCGCCCGCCGTGCCTCACGAATCCTACATTAGCCGCTACGCCTGGCCACCACACCAGGCTTGCGGACGTCGCGACCACCACGGCCGCCTTCACGCTCGCTTTCGTCTTGCTCGCCAGCGCTGCCCCTGTACAGCGCCGAGTTCCTGACTTCGCGAACCCGACGGACTACCGGCCGGCTTGGAGGGCGGCCGTCGCCGAGAATCTGCACTTATAGAGAATAGGCGCCGTTGAGCAAGGGAATGGGGCTCGTTTGCCCCTGCAACGCCCACTTGGCATTGAGCAGACCGTCCCGTCCTTGCCGGCAGTAGGAGGAAGCGTAGCGCGCTGCACGAGGGACTGACCGACGAGGAATATCCGGGAATGGTGCCAGGCCAAGAGAGGGGAATGAGAACCATACGACTACGGGCGACCGCGGCCTTGCGGGCTGTCGCCTTGCGGGCTGTCGCCTTGCGGGCTGTCGCCTTGCGGGCTGTCGCCTTGCGGGCTGTCGCCTTGCGGGCTGTCGCCTTGCGGGCTGTCGCCTTGCGGG
>PIVZ01000487.1 GCA_003354045.1 bacterium | reverse complement strand
CCATCCGCTGCGCAGCGAGATCCCGATCTATCTGGGCGCCGAGGGGCCGAAGAACGTCAAGCTGGCCACCGAGGTTGCCGACGGCTGGCTGCCGCTTTTCTTCTCTCCGTATCGAACGGAGGTGTACTCGGAGGCCTTGGCCAACCTGCGTCCCGGCTTCGAAATAGCCTGCACGGTAAGCGTGGTATTGAACGACGACGTCGAGCAGGCGCTAATACCGGTCAAGTGGATGCTCGCCTTCTACATTGGCGGCATGGGAGCGAAGACCAAGAACTTCCACATCAACCTGTTGACCCGCATGGGCTTCGGAGAAGAGGCGCTGCGTGTCCAGAGCCTGTTCTTGGAAGGAAAACGCGCCGAGGCTGCCGAGGCGGTTCCCGACCAGCTCGCCGATGAGCTGGCCTTGGTCGGGCCGGCCGAGCGCATTCGCGAGCGCCTGGCCGCGTGGAAGGAGAGTCCCGTGACCACCCTGCTTGCGGGAACCCAAGATGCGCAGGCACTGCGTGTGCTTGCCGATGCGCTGGCGTAGGCGGCCGGCACATACCACCTGCAGCCGAATCTAGTGGCTGACTGCTTACAAGGGAGACCCGGAGAGCGAGTCTCTTGTCCATGTACGAGCGCTTCATAGAATTCTTGATACGGCGGCCAGGCCTGTGCCTGGCGGCGGTTGTGCTGGTGACGGTGGGGTTGGCGAGCAGACTGCCTGACCTCCGCGTTGAGTCCGACCAGCGCGTCTACATGGCTCCGGGCACGGAGACTCGCGAAAACCTCGATCTTCTCGAGGACCTGTTCGGCTCGATCGAGACGGTGCTCGTCATCGTCATGCGCGAAGACCACCCCGACGGTATCTACAACCCGGAGACGCTTGCGGTGATCGACGAGATCACCGAGTGGCTGCGCCGCCGCGAAGAGCTCGAGACCTCGCGCAGCTCCGATCTGCGCTCGCTCTCCACTATCAACGACATCGTCGGCGACGAACAAGGCCTGCTGGTACGGCCGTTCATGGAGTTTCCTCCCGAGACGCGCGAGGAAGCGCTCGCGATACGGAGTGCTATCGAGAGCAACTCGATGTACGTCGGTCAGGTCGTCTCCTACGACGGCAAGGGCGCCATCATCGTCACCAAGGAGGCCGACACCGGAGGCCGGCAAGGCGCCAAGACCTACTTCGATCTGCGCGAGTATCTCGATGGGCTGAACGCCCGAGGTCACCCCGAGGTCTTCCACGTGACCGGCTCATCGATCGTGCAGGGCCTGGTGGGCGAATACGTTCCGCAGGAGGGGCAGAGGCTGCTGCCTTTCGTCCTCTTGACGATCGTGGTCTGTCTGTTCCTGTCGTTTCGGACTCTTCGCGGCGTACTCATTCCGTACTTGGTCGTCGCCCTGACCGAGTTGTGGATGTTCGGTTTCCTCGCTCTGTGGGGAAAGCCGGTGTACACGCTCACCGCTCTGCTGCCGGTGTTGATCGTCTCGATTGCGGTGGCCGACTCCATCCATCTGCTGGCCAAATACTACGACGCCCAGTACGAGTTTCCGGACGCGGGTCGCGACGTCATCATACGCGAGACCATGCTCGAGATGGGCCGGCCGGTGTTCATGACGTCGCTTACGACTGCAGTCGGGTTCTTGGCGATGACGAGTTCGGAGCTCGTACCGATGCAGGAGTTCGGAATCATCACTGCGGTGGGGATAGCCTCGGCCTTCGTCCTGACGTTGCTCCTCATTCCCGCCATTCTCGCGCTGTTGCCGCTGCAGCGTCCACGCATGAGCCGCAGGCGCCAGCACGTGGACACCGGCTCGCTGCTGTCGCGCGCGCTGCTTGCTTCGGCGTCCAGCACCAACCTCAGACCGTGGATGACCGTGGCCAGCTTCGCCACGATCGCCTTGTTGGCCACGATCGGCATTTCGCGCTCGACGGTGGACAGCGCTGCGGAGACGAACTTCAAACCCAGCCATCCGGTGCGCATTGCGCACGGTGTGATCAACGATCACTTCTCGGGGAGCACGGTGCTCGACGTGCTCGTAGACGGCCTCGAACCGGACGCCATGAAGAACCCCGCGCTACTGCGCAAGATAGACCTCTTCCAGGCCGAGATGGAGAAGAGCGAAGGTGTCGGCGCGACGTTCTCCCTGGCGGAGACAGTGAAGCGCATGAACCGCGTCATGAACGAGGATCGGCCTGAGGCGGAGCGGATACCGGAGAGTCGAGAGCTGGTGGCGCAGTATCTCCTATTGTATTCGATATCGGGCGACCCGGGCGATTTCGATGACCTGGTGGACTACGACTACCGCTGGGGTCACATCTACATCTACCTCGATAGCTCCAGCTCGGCGCTTGCCAAGCGCATGGTCGCGCGTGCCCGTGAGCTTTGCGACGAGATCTTCAGCGGCGAGCCGCGCGTGGAGACCCGGCCGGCCGGCTGGGCACACGGTATCGCAAACCTCGAGGCTTACTTCGTCCGCGGCCAGTGGAGAACTCTGCTCATATGCGCGCCTCTGCTGGTCGCGCTTGCCGGTTTCATGCTCGGCCGCCTGTCGCTCGGCCTGCTGGCCGTAGCCCCGGTACTGTTTTCGATCATGGCTATATTCGCCACCATGGGCTTTGCCGGCCTCTCGATAGACATGGCCACCATCGTTCTCTCGGGGATCACTTTGGGCGTGGGCATCGACTTCGCGATTCACTATCTGGGCCGTTACGTGGCGCTCGAGGCCGAAGGGGTCGGCCACCAAGAGGCTTGCAGCCTGATAGCGGCGACGACCGGCCGGGCGCTGTTTTTCAATGCGCTGGTCCTGAGCGGCGGTTTCCTCGTGCTGCTCGGGGCGCGCTTCGATCCCCACGTAAAGATAGGCGCACTGGTTTCAGCCACCATGGTGATCTGCTACCTGACAACCATGTACCTATACCCCGCCTTGCTGGGGCTCGCCGCCAGGCGGCGCGAGTCGCGGAAGTAGGCGCGAAAAGCTCGGATGTCGAGGGAGTGACGATGGACAGGATCTCGAATTGGCTGAGAGACCGTTTCGCGGAACGTCCGCTGTGGATGAACGTCTTGATGGTGTTCTGTGCGTACCTGGTGGTCGTATACATGCCCTTCGATTTCTTCTTGAAGCCGGTGGCCCAGGACGAAGAGGCGTGGTTCGGCTTCCTTCTCCATGGCTGGGCGGCCAAGGCGACCGAGCCCCTGCACTGGGCGATATACGCGGCCGGTGCCTACGGGCTGTGGCGCATGCGGCCGTGGATGTGGCCGTGGGCGGCGCTCTACTCCGCCCAGTTGACCCTGGGGATGCTCGTGTGGCCGGTGCTCTACATCGGCGGTGTGCAGGGATGGCTCTTCGGCATTGTTGCGGTGGTGCCTTTCGGCGCCCTGACGCTGGCGCTGTGGAAAGCGCGCGACCGCTTTCAGAGGCCCTCGGCCAATCTCCGCGAGCGCTACGGACAGTGGGCCCTGGTTACCGGCGCCTCGGCCGGCATCGGCGCCGAGTTCGCCCGCGCCTTGGCACGGGAAGGTATCTCATGCGTTCTGGTTGCGAGGCGCGAGGACAGGCTTGGTGAACTGGCCGAGGAGTTGAGGCGTGACTGCGACGTCGAGACACGCGTCGTGGCCGCCGATCTGGCCACCGCCGACGGTCTGGACCGTGTCGTGGACGGAGTCTCCGACCTGGAGATCGCGATACTCGTGAACAATGCCGGAGTCGGCTACGCGGGTCGCTTCGAGAAGCAAGACGTCGAGCGGTTGCGCGACATGGTCGCGCTCAACTGTACAGCGCCGGTGGTGCTCACGGGCCGTTTGCTACCTCCGATGCTCGCCCGCGGGCGCGGCGCGGTGATCGTGGTCGGCTCGGTGGCCGGCCGCCAGCCGATGCCGTTTCACGCGGTCTACTCGGCCACCAAGAGCTTCGACCTGCTCTTCGGCGAAGCGCTGTGGACGGAGTTGCGCGACCGTGGCGTGGACGTGACCGTCGTGCAGCCCGGACCGGTGGCCACCGAGTTCGAGCAGGTGGCCGGCGAGTCGCGTGTAGACCCCGGTGCCGACGAGGCGCCCGAGGTGACGGTACAGACTGCGCTGGAGGCGCTCGGGCGGCA
>PIVZ01000028.1 GCA_003354045.1 bacterium | reverse complement strand
ACCGCACCGGTATCCGAGAATACGACGCCGAGCTTCGCTACCGGGTGCGCCCTCAGAACTTCTTGCGCAGCGCCGACTCCGGCTTCGCGGCCGAGTACGTGACCGACATGAACGACAAGCTCGAGAGCGCCACGGTGATAATCAACGCGCTAACGCTGACGAGCGAGATAGGGGACCAGCTCATTTTCGGATACGTCTTACGCGAAGAAAACCTGGTGAACGACTTCGAGATCAGCAGCAACGTGATCATCCCGCCCGGCGAGTACGACTTCCAGAATCCGTCGGTCCATCTCATCACGACCATAGCCAGACCGGTCAGCGTGGACGCTTTGGTCACCTGGGGCGAATTCTACGATGGCAACATTCTCGACACCGACCTCATCGTCGAGCTGCGCCCGTCGCCGCACTTCTTCCTCGGCCTCGAGCACCTCTACCAAGATATCAATCTCCCCGAAGGTAATTTCGAGATCCACCTTTCTCGCCTACGCGCCAATTTCAACTTCAGTCCGGATCTCTCGTGGACGAACTTCGTCCAGTACGACAACGTCTCCGATAGCATAGGGATGAACAGCCGCCTGCGCTGGATAGTCGAGCCCGGCAACGAGCTCGTCCTCGTGTGGAATCACGGCTATTCGGTCGAAGGCGGCGAGATACGCACCGAGTCCACCGACATTACGACCAAGGCCACCTGGACGCACCGTTTCTGACTCGGCCCCGCAGGCTGCACAGGGCAGGACACAGGGTAGCTGCGCTGCAAGGAACGGCTCCGCTATAATCAGCTCACGGCGGAACCGGTAATATGAATCCAGCGACAAACGCCGCGGGCGCGCGGCCAGAGAGCCCGCCCGGCCGCGAGCTTCGCTTCCGTAGCCAGGGCGAAGACACGCTGTTCGTCACGGTTGCCGGAAGCTGGACCATGGCTGAGGGCCTGCCGGACGCGGGTGAGTTCGGCGCGCAGATCGATGCGATGCCGCAGATTCAACGGATCGTACTGGAAGCCGGCGAGCTCTCGGCCTGGGACACCACCCTGCTCACCTTCGTCGTCAACCTGACTCAGCACTGCCTCTCCGAGCGCCTCGAGGTAGACCGCACGAACCTGCCGGAGGGGGTGCGGAACTTGATCGATCTCGCCGAGGCCGTTCCCGAACGGGATACCGAAGCGGCCAAAGCGCGCCAGTCGTTCCTCTCGCACATCGGCTCGGAATGGCTCGACCTCATGCGCGGCGGCCGCGACGTTCTCGCGTTCATCGGTGAGGCAACGATGAGCTTCGTCCGCCTGCTAGTCGGTCGCGCACGGTTCCGCGCGTCCGACTTCATGCTCCTCATCGAGGAGTGCGGCGCCAAGGCCCTCCCCATCGTCACGCTCATCAGCTTTCTCGTCGGGGTGATTCTAGCCTTCGTCGGTGCGGTGCAGCTCCGTCAGTTCGGCGCGCAGATCTTCGTGGCCGACCTCGTGGGCCTGGGCATGGCCCGTGAGATGGCCGCAATGATGGTCGGCATCATCATGGCTGGTCGCACGGGTGCGGCCTTCGCTGCTCAGCTCGGAACGATGACGGTAAACGAGGAGATCGACGCGCTCGTCACCATGGGAATCTCACCGATGGACTTCCTGGTCTTGCCGCGCATGTTGGCGTTGATGCTCATGATGCCGCTGCTGTGCGTGTACGCGGACATCCTCGGCATCCTCGGTGGCGCCGCCGTATCGGTCAGCATGCTCGACGTGTCCGCCGCCGAGTACTTTACCGAAACGCAGCAGGCGCTCTCGGTGACGGATTTCATCGCCGGCGGAATCAAAGCCACGATCTACGGCGGGTTGGTCGCGGTGGCCGGCTGTCTGCGCGGCATGGAATGCGGGCGCAGCTCGGCCGCGGTGGGCGCAGCCACGACTTCGGCGGTCGTCACCTCGATTGTGTTGATCGTAGTGGCCTCCTCGGTGCTTACCGTGATCTACGAAGTCATGGGGGTGTGATCCAGACCGCGTAGCGGCTGAAGGAAACCGGTGTGAGCGAGCGCGAGGCACATATAGAAGTAAGCGGGCTGACCATGGCCTACGGCGACTTCGTGATTCAGCACGACCTCGACTTCACGGTCGGCCGCGGCGACATATTCATTGTCATGGGAGGAAGCGGCTGCGGGAAAAGCACGCTGCTCAGACATCTGATCGGCCTCAAGGCCCCTGCCAAGGGCCGTATTCTCTACGAAGGTGAGAGCTACTGGGAAGCCGACACGGCCGCTCAGGCCCGCATAATGCGCAGCTTCGGCGTGCTCTTCCAGAGCGGCGCCCTGTGGAGCTCGATGACGCTGGCTGAGAACATCGCCATTCCGATCGGTGAGTACACCGACCTCAGCACCGCCGAGATTGGTGAGATCGCCTCGGTGAAGCTGGCTCTCGTCGGTCTTGCCGGCTTCGAGGAGTTCTACCCCTCCGAGATAAGCGGAGGCATGCGCAAGCGTGCCGGACTGGCGCGCGCGATGGCGCTGGATCCGACCATCCTGTTCTTTGACGAGCCTTCGGCCGGGCTCGATCCGGTCAGCTCGCGGCGCCTGGACGATCTGATCCTCGAGCTGCGCGACAGCATGGGCGCAACCGTCGTGGTGGTGACCCATGAGCTGGCGAGCATCTTCGCCATCGGGGATAATTCGGTGTTCCTCGATCCCGAGACCCGCACCGCGATCGCCTGCGGACATCCGGAGGAGCTGCTGGCCAATCCACCCGACAAGAAGGTTCACGAGTTTTTGACCCGCGCCGAGTCCGGCGCCGACGCCGGCACCCGCGGGCAAGTGTAGGGAAATCATGGGCAAGCATGCGAATCCGGCAATCATCGGAGGCTTTGTTGTCGGCGCCGTGGTGTTGATGGTGGTCGGCCTCATGACCTTCGGCGGCGGCAAGTACTTCACGGAGCGCACGGCGTTCGCGGTGTTCTTCGAAGGCTCGGTAACGGGCCTGCAAGTGGGAGCGCCGGTGAGGCTGCGGGGGGTCCGGATCGGCGAAGTAAGCGAAGTCGCCGCCCTCGTCGAAACCGACACGGGCGACATTCAAATCGAGGTCGTCATCGAGATAAATCAAGGCTCGGTACGACAAGTCGTCGGCGAGGGAGAGCTGGCGAATCTTCCGACCAAGGACGCGGTGTTGTTCCTGGTCACGGTACGCGATCTGCGCGCAAAGCTGGTGACACAGAGCATCGTGACCGGCCAGCTCTATGTTGCGCTCGACTACTACCCCGGTACCCCCGCCAGTATAGTGGGCTCCGATCCGCGCTACCCCGAGTTACCGGCCGTTCCCTCCGACATGCAGAGGCTGCGCTCTACCTTGAACGAGGCGATGGAGACGCTGCGCGAGCTGCCGATCGCCGAGATCGTGGAAAACCTGCGTGGAGCCATCGCCGGCGTTGACCGGTTGGTAAACTCACCGCACATCGACAAGACGCTGGGGGGAATGGACCGGCTGGTAAACGGACCCGAGATCATGGAAGCCTTGCAGTCGGTTAACGAGGTTTTAAGGAACATGAACCAGCTCATCGCGCAGATCGATTCCGAGGTGACCCCGGCAATGGATAGCTTGCAAGCGGTGGCCGAAGCCGCGGAGGAGGCGCTCGAGCAAGTCGCTCGGACGGTGGCCAAGATCGAGGAGACCACCGCAAGCAATCCCGAGCTCCACCACCAGGTAAGCACCGCGCTCGAAGAGGTCTCGGGCGCGGCCCGCTCAGTTCATCTGCTCGCGGACTATCTAGAGCGCCATCCCGACGCGCTGTTGTTGGGCAAGGCAGATCAAGGAGGCCGGTGATGCGCGGTATATTTAGGAGTATTTCCTTACTGGCAGTCGGCACGCTGGTCTTGCTTGTCGGCGGATGCACAGCGCGCCGGCCGGCCAACTTCTACCTCCTCTCATCCTTGCCGCGCGCGGAGCAAGCCGGTCCGGCTACCGGCCCGGCGCTTGCCGTCGGTCCCATAGTGCTTCCCGATTACCTGGACCGGCCGCAGATCGTCACTCGCGCGACGGAGAACACTCTGCGTCTCGCGGAGTTAGATCGCTGGGCAGAGCCGCTTTCAGAAAACTTCGGACGCGCCTTGGCCGAGAACCTCGCGATCCTTCTCGATACCGATCGGATCTTGGTGCTCCCCGGAGCGGGACTGAAGCAGTTCGATTATTACATCGCCATCGAGGTCCTTCGCTTCGACGTGACCCCGGAGGGTGAGTGCACGCTGGTCACGCGTTGGGCGGTGGCGGAGGAGCGGGAGACGGTCGCTCTGGTCGTGAAGACATCGACGGTGGTGGAGACAGCGGGTACCACAGACAATACGGCCGGCACCGCTCCCGGCGGCGACTCTGCCGGCGGTCCGCCTTACGAAGCCGCTGTCGCAGCGATGAGCCGCGCCGTCGAGGCGCTCAGTCGCGAGATCGCCGCGGCAGTTCCTTCTGCCGGATAACAGCGACGCCGAAGGAGAGGGCGCGCAGCAGCCCGCTGGCCATACGACTCCCGGCCGAGGCGGCCACGAGTCGTATTTCTCGCGCCGGCGCCGCCGGTTACCAGCACTTAGCCCGCGTCGTAGGTCGTCGCACCGGGTAGCCACGCTGGAAATTTGCCGGCGCTTTTTCTAGTGTCGAGAGCGTGACAGCGAAAACGATCCTGGCGCCAGTGCTCGGTCTGGCCTTGTCAGCCGTATTGAGCGCGCCCGCCTCTTCGAGCGCCGCCGACGGCGCGGTGCTTCGCTTCACCGCCATACCCGATCACAACGCCACCGAGCTCCAGCAGAAGTACGACCCGGTTGCCGCCTACCTGGGCGAGAAGCTCGCCGTCGAGGTCGCCTACGTTCCAGCGGCCGACTACCAGGCATCGGTCGAGATGTTCAAGAATGGCGACGTGCAGCTGGCGTGGTTCGGCGGGCTAACAGGCGTGCAGGCGCGCCAGGCCGTGCCGGGCGCACGAGCGATCGCACAGGGCATCGAAGATCCGCAGTACCGGTCTTACTTCATCGCCCATGAGTCCACCGGCTTGGAGGAATCCGAGGACTTCCCTGCCGCGATAGCCGACTTCCCCTTCACTTTCGGTTCGGAGAGCTCGACCTCGGGACGTTTGATGCCCGAATACTTCATTCGGCAAAACACCGGCAAGGCACCGGGGGATTTCTTCGAGCACCCGGTCGGGTTCTCGGGCAGCCATCCGAAAACGGCAGAGCTAGTGGCCCAGGGAACCGGGGTCAAAGTCGGCGCGCTCAACTACAAGACCTACGACAACATGGTCGCCGCGGGCAAGATCGACCCAAAGGTCTGCCGTAAGATCTGGACGACGCCCCCGTATGCCGATTACAACTTCACCGCTCACCCCGTGCTGGAGGAGACCTTCGGGGAGGGCTTCACGGAGAAACTACAAAAGGCCGTAATGGAAATCGACGATCCCGGCCTGCTCGCGGCCTTTCAACGCGAGCGCCTCATAGAGGCACGTAACGAAGAGTTCGAAGGGATCGCCGCCGTGGCCACAGAGCTGGGCATGCTACGCCGTCGCTGAATTGAAAACGCAAGGAGCAAGCTTCGGGCTTCGCGGCGTACGCGTTGCCTACGGAAACGTACCGGCCCTCGAAGTCGAAGGGCTGGATATCGCCCCTGGCGAAGCCGTGGCCTTTGTGGGACCGAGCGGCGCCGGCAAGACCACGCTGCTGCGCACGTTCAATGGAACCGTTCGCCCGAGCGCGGGAACCGTCACCGTTGGCGGCCGGCCGCTGGAAGACCTGTCCGGTGCCGAGTTGCGGGACACCAGGGCCTCTATCGGCTTCATTCATCAAGATCTCAGCCTGGTTCCCAATCTGAGGGTTTTGCAGAACGTGGTCTCAGGCAAGCTCGGCCGTCTCTCTTTATGGGCCGCGACGCGCGCCATGCTGGCGCCGGCCAAGGACGATGTCGAGCGTGCCCACACAATCCTCGAGCGTGTAGGCATCCCGGAGAAGCTCTACGAGAGGACCGACCGGCTCTCGGGCGGCCAGCGTCAGCGAGTGGCCGTGGCGCGCGCGCTTTTCCAGGAGCCGACGGCACTGCTGGCCGACGAGCCGGTCTCGAGCGTGGACCCGGCACGCGCGCGCGACACCGTGGCACTTCTAGTCGAGATATCGCGCGAGCAGGGGCTCACCTTGTGCATGAGCCTGCACAACCTCGAGCTCGCCCGCGAGTTCTTTCCCCGTTTGGTCGGACTGCGCCACGGTCGCGTGGCCTTCGATCTGGCCCCGGACGAGATCGAGCACGAACAGCTCGAAGTACTCTACCGGCTAGAAGCCGAGGAGATGCTCGGTGGCGAGGTTTGAAGTGACGGGCACGCCCGTGGTCACGCGGCGACGAACGGTGATTGTCTCGATAGCACTGGCGGGGCTGTGGGCTGCCATAGCACTCGACATAACGCTCGAGACCATGATCCCGGGTATAGACGACCTGCGGATTCTCGGCGGCTTTCTCTCCCACGCACTCACACCCGCACTCGAATACGAGGCTGAGTTCGTCCCCGCCGGCGCGCCGCCGATACTCATAAAGGCATTGGACGGCGCTCGGCGAACCGCGGTCTTTGCGGCGGCGGCCATGACCCTGGCCATACCCATCGGAATCGTGCTCGGGTTTGCCGGCTCGACGGCCTGGTGGGGTGGCGCCCCTGGCGGCGGCAGCAGTGCAGCCGGACGCCTCGCGCGCCGTACCCTACTTCCCGCGCTCTACGGCTCCACCCGCGTGTTGATCACGCTCATGCGCTCGATCCACGAGCTGCTTTGGGCTGTATTGTTCCTGGCGGCGCTGGGGCTTAGCAACCTGGCCGCGGTCTTGGCCATCGCGATCCCGTACGCCGGGATCCTTGCCAAGGTGTTCTCCGAGATGATCGACGAGGCACCGCGCGACGCCGCCGATGCTCTTCGGGCTTCCGGTGCGCGGCCGGCGCCGGTGTTCCTGTTCGGACTCGTCTCCCGAGCGCTCCCGGACATGGCGGCTTACTCCTTCTACCGCTTCGAATGCGCGCTTCGCTCCTCGGCTATTCTCGGGTTTTTCGGACCCGAGACTCTTGGCAAATTCATCAGGCAATCCTGGAACGAGAATCACTACGGCGAGGTGTGGACCTACCTCTACGCGATGTTTGCAATGGTCCTGCTGATGGACTTATGGAGCGGCGCCATGCGCAAGAGGTTCGTGGCGTGAGTGAGAGAGAGCTCGAGCTGCTCGCGCTGGCGCGAGCCAGACCGCGCAGCCGTTTTCTGCGCCTGAGCTTCTTGTTCATGGCGGCCTTCGCCGCTTACTCGTGGACGAGCGGCGAGTTCGCACTGGCCGACATCTTTTCCGAGCGGCGTCTTGCCAACCTCGAACGCTTTCTCCACGAAGTAAGGCCCTTCCCGCTGCAAGGCAGGCCCTTCGATCTTGGCGAGGCATGGGCGTGGGCAATTGTCTTGTTATCAGAGAAAGGATGGCAAGCCGCCGTAACGACGCTCGCGCTTTCCGTCGCGGCCATAGTGCTTGCCGGGGCCGGCGCGGCGCTGTTGGCCTTGCCGGCCACCCGTACTTTCGCAAGCGCCGAGCCTTTCTTGCCCGCGGCGCGTAAACCAACAATCGCAGGCCGCGCCACCGCCACCAGCGTCGTTTGGGCGACACGCGCGTTGCTCATATTCCTTCGCGCCGTACCCGAATACGTGTGGGCCTTTCTCTTCGTGACGATGATCGGCTTCGGCCCGTGGGCGGCAGTGCTTGCACTGGCCGTCCACAACACCGGGATTCTCGGCAAGCTCACCGCCGAGACCGTAGAGAATCTGGAAACCTCCGCCCCCGCCGCGCTTCGCGGCCTCGGCGCCGGGCGCGGGCAGATAGCAATGGTCGCCCTGTTCCCGGCCGTCCTGCCCCGCTTCCTCCTCTACTTCTTCTACCGCTGGGAAACCTGCGTGCGCGAAGCCACGGTCCTCGGCATGCTCGGTATACTCTCCCTCGGCTCTGTCATCCGGGATGCCCGCGCCGCCAACTTCTACGACGAGATGGTGTTCTTCGTCCTACTCGGCGCCGGCCTGGTGCTGATCGGCGACCTCGTCTCGGCGGCTGCAAGGACCACGTTGCGACATAGTGGCTAGGCGTAGTCGCGAGCAACCCACCTGGAGGGGCGAACGGGTTCTGGCGGGCTATTTGTCCGCGGCCGGTTGCCGTGCAACGCTCGGGCGGCGGATTGGCAGGTGAGCACTTCCAGTGACAAGGCGGTACTGGTGGGTAGCCCGCGAGGGTTCTGCGCAGGGGTTTCTTACGCCATCGAGATCGTCGATCTGGTGCTCGACTGCTACGGATCGCCCGTCTACGTCCGTCACGAGATCGTCCACAACCGCCACGTGGTGGAGCGACTGCGCGCGCGTGGGGCCATCTTCGTGGACGATCTGGCCGAGGTGCCTCCCGGCAGTTTGCTCATCTTCAGCGCACACGGAGTCTCGCCGGCCGTGCGCAGCGAGGCCGAGGAGCGGGAACTCAGGGTGATCGACGCCACCTGCCCGCTGGTAACCAAGGTGCACCTCGAGGCGCGCAAGTTTGCCGCCGAAGACACCGATATTTTGCTGATCGGCCACAAGGGCCACGTCGAGGTCGAGGGCACGCTCGGACAGGCGCCCGACCGCATGCACCTCGTGGAGACCGTGGAAGACGTCGCCGCAGTCGAGGTGCACAACCCCGAACGCGTTGCCGTGGTCACGCAGACCACGCTCTCCGTGGACGACACCCGCGAAGTCATGGAGGCCATCCGCAAGCGCTTCCCTACCGTTAAAGCGCCTAGCAGCGACGACATCTGCTATGCCACGCAGAACCGTCAGACGACTGTAAAGGAGCTGGCCCGCTGGAGCACTCTGGTGCTGGTGATCGGCTCGCCGGCATCGAGCAACGCCAATCGTCTAGTCGAGGTGGCACGCAACCGGGGAAGCGAGGCCCGCCTCATCGAGAATGCCGGCGACATAGACCCGTCCTGGCTCACCGCTCACACCTCCGTCGGAGTAACGGCGGGAGCCTCCACTCCGGAGACGCTGGTGCAAGAGACCATAGCGCGCCTCCGCGAGCTAGGCTGCTCGGAAGAGCACGACCTGACGACGGCAGAAGAGAAGGTCACATTCGCCCTGCCGCGCGAGCTCCGGCATCTCACCCGAGACGGTCACATCGGCCGCACTGCTTCTTAGCCCACAGGGCTGCCGCGAGCCGCTATTGCTCGACGCAGTACAACGGGTGCAACGTGTTGCAAGCGTCGATCGTGTTATTCGACCAATTAGCATCCTTGGCCGAGGTCAATCCATGCGCGCCGTTGTTGAGTGCCGATACGTCGGTCCAGTCGTCACAGTTCGGGTGAGATGCCGGAGCTCGCGCGGCACCGGGCGGATGGGCTAATCGGCCGGCGCGGGCTCACTACACGCGATGTTCACGACCTGACGACGACATAAGAGAGAAGGTCACCTTCGCTCCTGCCGTACGAGCTCGGCCAACTCACCCGCAACAGTGGAGCCGGCGGCGCCGCGTCTCAGCCCGCAAAGCGCCGCATCCGGCCTTCGTTCAGGCCCTTACCTTCTCCACGCGCGCGGGGATGTACTTGTGCAGCGGGATGCCGGTGATCGCGTCGCGGTGCTTGTCGCTTATGAGTTCCTGCACGTTGGTGCCGACGGGCTCGGGCTTGCCGGTTTCCTCGTTCTCCCACAGCAGCCCGTAACCGTGAGGCATGCTCACGTTGCCGGGATAGATGTCGTCGGTGACCTTGGCCGCCACCAGCGCCTCGGAGTACTCGGTCACCAGCCGCACCGTCTCGCCGTTGGCCACGCCAAGCTCCGCGGCCATCGACTCGTGCATGCGCAGGTAGCTGTCCTTGTCCTTCTTTCTCCAGGATGGGTCGCGATGAACCGTGTTGGCGTTGTAATCCGTCCGTTCGCCGGTCTGCAGGATGAAGGGATATTCCGTATTTTTGCGGAAGTCCGTATCGGCCGGAATCTGCAAATTACGGAACAAATCGAGGATCTCCGGGGCGTTCAGCACGGCCTTGTGGTCGGGCGTGCGTACCTGCTCCCAGTTCTTCTCGGGGTCCACCTTACACAGCAATACGCCTTCAGGGTGCGCGATGATCTTTTCGTATAGCTCGGCGGCCGCATCGCCTTCGCCGCTGATGGTGCCGGCCTCGAGCAACAGATCCTGGTGGCTCATGGAGAACAGCATGGACAGGCCGCGGATGATGCTGAGCACGGGGGCCGGTTCTCCCGCCTCAACGGCCTTCTCGAGGGCGTCGAAGGCCAGGTGCGACTTGTAGTCGAGCCCCATCGCCTTGGCGAGTTCGTAGAAGACGAGGCACTCCTGCTTGGCCTCCGGTGGTGCCTCCAGAACGGGCGGGCGCATGTGGAAGTAGATCTCCGGGTGGCCCTTGGCAAACGTGGACGCCTCCCACTTCTCGTATCCGATCGGCACCGGAAGCACGTAGTGCGCGAGCCGCGCCGGCTCTATCATCGCGGGATCGATGACCACGAGTAGCTCTAGCGCCTCGAAGGCCTCGGTCATGCGCTGCGCGTCAGCGTACGAACAGATCGGGTTGCACGCCTCCACGACCAACGCGCGGATACCCTTATCGCCCGCATCGAGGATGTCCTCCGGAAGGGCGTTGGGCGGCAGCAAGCCGCGGATGGCAGGGATTCCTGCCACAAAGGTGCGCGCCGCCTCCTCAGGCTTGTCCTCACGGAACACGCCGCCGCCGCTGAACATGGTTTCCGGGAAGTGGGCACCGTCGGGCGTGCACATGTTGCCGGTGAGAATGTGAAGAAGCGTTATCAGGTAGCAGTTCTCCACCATGTTCTTGCCGTGGCAGATGCCGAGGTGATTGCGGATGCTCGCGCTATTGGCCGTGGCAAACCTGCGCGCAACGGTGCGGATGTCCTCCTCCTCGAGATCGCAGAGCCGCGCGCCTTCCGCCGGGCTCATCATACCGGCAATGAACTTCGCCTCCGCCCAGCCGTTGGTGTGCTCGGCCACGAAGTCTTCATCCACCAGTCCCTCATCGACGATGATGCCGACGAGAGCGAGGAAGAAGTAGAGGTCGGTACCGGGGCGGATCTGCAAATGCATGTCGGCCTTGGCCGCCGTCTCGTGGCGCCTCGGATCGACCACGATCAGGGTGCGGTCGGGATCCTTTGCAAGCTCCCGGATCACGATGCGCGCCCTCTGAAAGCCGTGAGCCAGCCAGGGATTCGCCCCCATCACCAGCATGACCTCCGAGCGCTCCCAGTTCTCCTCGTAGTCGATGCCCTGGCTGCCGAAGACCAGGCCGTTCACCCAGTACTTCTGCGTGAACTCCTGGGCCAGCGTGTGGTAGTGCTGGCGCGAGCCCGTCAAATTGAGGAAGCCTTGGGCATAGAGGAAGTCGAGGTGATTGGCCTGGCCGCCGCCGCCAACCAGACCGACGGCGTCGGGCCCGTGGCTGTCGATGATGCCGTTCATCTTCTCGGCGATCTCGGAGACGGCCTGGTCCCACGAGATCGGGGCGTAGCTGCCATCGTCCATGCGCTTGAGCGGGGTCTTGACGCGCTGCTTATGGTCAACGAGCTTCCCGATCGTCAGCCCCTTGCTACAGGTGTAGCCCTGGCTGAACGGGTTGCTCTTGTCGCCGCGCACCTTGGTTATGAGATTGTCCGCGACCTTTACCTCGAGGCCGCAGTTCATCGCGCATACTGTGCACGCCGTGGAGTGCCAATCGCCATTGCCGGTCTGTGTCATCTCGTCATCCTCCGTGCCGTTTCGGGTGGGCGGGCGGCGATTAGAGCAGATGCAATCGGCTATGTGAAGATACACATATATTGGCCACACCCTCATCTGAGGCCGGGTCAGTCGCGGCAAATCGGGAGTTCGGGGCAATTCGCCGGCGAATCGCCGCGGAATCACTAAGAACATCGTAAGTCTGCCGCGCATCCGGAAAGTCCGGGCCAAGTCCTACGTTTTGCTGACAAGCGGGACCGTAGACCGCAGTCGTCGTCGCTGCGCAGAGCAGTCCCGCAAAATTGCGCGGTGCGTAGCTGCACTCGCACCCTCGCCGGAGACGCTAGCGGCTGGCTTCCAGTCGTGCCCCTCAGTAGAATCGTTGCTGAGGCTTCGTGGTGCTGCATACTTGTTAGCAGCCGCCCACTGGGCGCGAAGACCCTCGACTCGTCGTTCGGGGATGCGTGTACACACGAGCGTGCCTGCGGACCGAGGGCCGCGGTTTCGAGCGGCTCGAAGGTAAGTGGCATGTCGCCGAGGGGCAGGTGCGGCGCTAATTCCGCCGCCAGATAGAGATATCGTGAGAAAGATTACCCAACTGCTGGCCGTTGCTCTCGTAATCGCCACTGCCGTGCCGGTTCAAGCTCGTTTCAAACCCGAGCTCTACGCCTCCATCGTCATCAAAGCCGATACGGGCGAGATCTTGCACGAGAGAGGCCCCGACGCGCGACGCCACCCGGCCTCGCTTACAAAAATGATGACGCTCTACCTCGCCTTCGAGGCAATCGAGCACGGCCTTCTGCGGCTCGACAGCGACGTCGTGGTGTCGGAGCACGCCGCCTCACGCGAGCCGTCGCGACTGGGCCTGCGCAAGGGGAGCACGATCAAGGTCGAGGAAGCCATCTTGGGGATGGTCACCAAGTCGGCCAACGACGCGGCCAGCGTGTTGGCCGAGGCTCTGGCTGGAAGCGAAGCGAATTTCGGTGCCGTGATGACGCTCAAGGCGCACGAGCTCGGCATGAAGAACACCTCTTTCCGCAACGCCTCCGGCCTGCCCCACTCCGAACAGATCTCCACGGCGCGCGACGTCGCGGTACTCGCGCAGGCCCTGATCCGCGACTTCCCGGATTATTACCGTTACTTCTCGGTGGACCATTTCGAGTTTCGCGGCGTCAGCTACGCGAATCAGAACCGGCTACTACGCACCTACCCGGGCGCGGACGGGATAAAGACGGGGTACACGCGCGCAGCAGGCCACAATCTGGCGGCCTCGGCGAAACAAGGCGATCACCGTTTGATCGCCATCGTTTTCGGCGGGCCGACGCTTGCGTGGTCGCGCCAGCACATAAGCGACCTTCTCGACGACGGCTTCGCACGCATGGACGAGAACGGTCAGGTTTACGCCGCCGTGAAGAGCGAGGAACAAGCGGCCGAGCCTGAGTCCGAGCCGCAACTCGAGACCGCAGTCGAGCCACAACCGACCAAACGTGCCACGGCCGCACGCGCGGCTGGGCCGCGGTCCCGCACGATCACGCGCCGGCAAGATACACCGGTCACCAGCAAAGCCGTACAAGCACCGCCTGCTCGAGTTGCCGCGACGCGGCCGGCCAGGCGCCCGTCCGTGCCTCTCACGCAGGGAAGCACGACACCGCGGCGCCTGACGCGAATCGAGGTCGTCCCCGGCACGGCGCCCGCCACCCAGACGACGACGCCGCCGGCAACCACAGAGGCATCGCGTCGGCCGGCCGAGACGACACCCCAGAGCGAGCAGGCCTCCGCTCCAGCGATCGTGCGTCCTGCAGCGCCGAAAAAGAAGGAAGGGTGGTCGGTTCAGATAGGGATTTACTCCAACGTGGCCAACGCCCAGATGCAGGTCCAACAGGCTCTTTCACGCCTGCCCGCCAAGTTACACGCTATGAAAACCGAGTTCTCTCCCTACGGCGAGGGCAGCTACGTGCGTGCCAGCCTGGTGGGTCTCAAGGAACAGACCGCACGCGGGGCCTGCGGCGAGCTTCAGAGCAAGCGGGTTCCCTGCATCGTCGTACCCCCCGGACGCGACGTCTTCGTAGCCAAGCGCTAACCCGGGCCCATACGCCTACGAAGGGCGCCAGATCGGGCCTACTACATGGATTCGCCCGCGGTCGCTGGCCGGTGGCGACCCACAACCATCCAGACCAGGAAGGGAAATTGCCTCGCCGGTGGCATGCTGTCGGTCCATCTGCGGCGATTTCCGGTTTGCCGGCCTTGCCGTCTAGCTCGACCGGGTTATCTTGAATCGACATGGGCGGCGAGAATCCCTACATGGCCGAGGCCGAGGCCGAGCTTCCGAGCAAGCCGTACAAGCTCACCGTGATAACGGAGGAGACCGGCGAGCGCATCACGTTTACCGTCGAGCCCGACAAGCTCCCCTACGGGGATGAAGGCCAGCCGGGAAGCATCCTCGACGCGGCGCTCGAGGCAGGGGCGGACATCGACCACGCCTGTGGCGGCGTGTGCGCCTGCTCCACCTGCCACATCGTAGTGCGCGAGGGGATGGAGGCCACAAACGAAGCCAGCGACGACGAGGAAGACCAACTCGACAATGCTCCGGCGCTGACGCCGAACTCGCGGCTTGCCTGCCAGTGCATTCCTGATGGTAGCACCGATATAGTCGTCGAGGTTCCCGCGTGGAACCGCAACGCCGTCCAAGAAGAGCACTGACCGCGGGCCACGCGCGGCGCGACCCCATCAACTCGGGAGGATAGAGTATGCGTGTAATCGTCGACCTGTGCCTGGTACCGATTGGTGTCGGCGTCTCTCTCTCCAAGTACGTCGCAGCCTGCGAGAAGGTGCTCACGGAGGCCGGGCTCTCGACCCGCCTGCACTCCTACGGCACCAATGTAGAGGGAGAGTGGGACGAGGTGTTCGCCGCAGTGAAGCGCTGCCACGAGGCGGTCCACGAGATGGGCGCGCCGCGTATCACGACCACCATAAAGCTCGGCACGCGCACCGACCGCGAGCAGACAATGGACGACAAGGTGCGTAGCGTCAGCGAAAAGCTGTAGGCACGGCTTTGGCGGCTCAGGGATCGCCCAGGGACACGAAAGCCTTGCCGTCGCGCCCGACGCGCTCGGGCTCGGCCATGGGACAGGCATCGCAGCTCGTCCCGTAACGTCCTCGCTTGACGGCCAGGTAGGCGCGCCCAACCAGATAGACGGCGGCACCGAGCAAGACACCCAAGGCTCCTGCGTCCTGCCAGTTGACGGCCAGCCACTCGGTCATTGCCACGATCATGCGAACCCCAGCAGCTTACCGCCCTGGTAGACCACGAAGGAGGCTACCCACGCCAGCGTAGTCATGTAGGCGAGCATGAACATCGGCCAGCGCCAGCCGTTGGTCTCGCGGCGAACCACGGCCAGCGTGCTCACGCACTGGCAGGCCAGGACGAAGTAGATCATCAGTGACACGCCGACCAGCGGCGTGTAGACGGTCGAGCCGTCGGCGCGGGTTTCAGCGCGTAGTTTCTCGCGAAGCGGCGTGCTCTCCTCGTCGGCATCGCCGACTCCGTAAACCACGCCGAGGGTGCTGACCAGTACCTCGCGGGCCGCAAACGAGCCGACCAGTCCAATGCCGATCTTCCAGTCAAAGCCGAGCGGCGCAATGAAGGGCTCGATCGCCCTGCCCATACGGCCCCCGTAGCTGGCCTGCACGCGAGCACCGGCCTCCTCGGCATCGAGTGCTCCGAGTGCCTCTTCGAGCGCAAGGGGCTCGGACACGGTGGCCTGCACCGTCACTCGCTCGGCCGCGAAGTCACGAGAGAGCACGACGTCTTGCGGATAGCTGAGCAGTCCCCACAGCAGGATCGTCACGGCCATGATCACGGTGCCGGCGCGGCTCAAAAAGGCCCACGCCCGCGCCCACAGGTTTTGCGCCACGGAGGCGGGCCGTGGCATCCGGTAGGGCGGCATCTCGAGTACGAACGGCGGCCGCGGTCCCTTGAGAATCGTGCTCTTGAACACGAAAGCCATCGCAATCGCGGCGGCAATCGAGAACAGGTACATGGAGAGCAGAATGAGGCCGCCCATCGTGAACACGCCCGCCACCGAGCGGTCGGCGTCAAAGAGTGCCGCAATAATCATCGTGTAGACCGGCAAGCGCGCCGAGCAGCTCATCAAAGGTGCAACCAGTATGGTGACCAGGCGGTCGCGCCGATTCTCGATCGTGCGGGTGGCCATCACCCCGGGAATGGCGCAGGCGAAGCTCGAGAGCAGAGGGATGAAGGCGCGCCCATGCAGACCGACACGGCCCATGATCCGGTCCATCATGTAGGCTGCGCGAGCCATGTAGCCGGTGTCCTCGAGGATGCTGATGGCGAGAAACAGGATCAAGATCTGCGGCAGAAAGACCACCACGTTGCCCGCCCCGGCGATCACCCCCTCGGTGATGAGATCGCGCAGCATTCCCTCGGGTAAGGTAGTACGCACCCAGCCGGATATCGCGCCGAAGAGGTCTTCGATGGCACCGATGGCCGGGTCGGCCCAGGTGAAGATCGACTGGAAGACGAACGCCATCACGACGAGAAAGATCGTCGGCCCGAGCACGCGGTGGGTGAAAAGCCTGTCGAAACGCTCCGACCAGTCGGCGCCACGGCGCTCGCCCTGGCTCACACAGGCGTTGGTGACGCCTTCGATCCACTCATAGCGACTTCCAATTTCAGCACTGCGAAACGGATCGCCTTCGCTCTCCAGTTTCTGCTGCGTGTCGATCACCTGCTTGCGGATGTGCGGGTTGATGCCGATGAGTTCGTCAGTCTCGCGGATGCTTGCCATCAGCCAGATGGCCTCCGCGTCAGCGCGGTGCTCGGAGACCCCGTGGTGCATGAGTTCGGAGGCCAGCTCGCGAATGTGGCCTTCGATGTCCTCATCCATCCGCCACTTGCGAATAGAGGCGCCGGTCTTGCTCACACCGCCTCCCAGGACGTTGTCAACCTGACCGAGTAGCTCGGCTATGCCGCGCTCACGCACCGCGACAGTGGGAATGACCGGCGCCTCGAGCTCGCGCGATAGCGCCTCGAGGTCTATCTTGACGCCGGAACGCTCGGCCACGTCCATCATGTTGAGGGCAATGACACACGGCAGGCCGCGCTCCATCACCTGTGTTGCCAGATAGAGGTTGCGTTGCAGATTGTCGGCGTCGAGAACGACGATGACCGCGTCTGGCTCGGGCATTTCCTCGATCTGGCCGGCCAAGACGTCGTGCGCGATCTGCTCGTCATGGCTTTGCGCCACCAGCGAGTAGCAGCCGGGCAGATCCACGCATTGCACACGGCGGCCGGAAGGAAGCGCGACGGTGCCGACCTTGCGCTCGACGGTCACGCCGGGGTAGTTGCCCACCTTCTGGCGCAATCCGGTTATCGCGTTGAAGATCGCCGTCTTGCCGGTATTGGGATTGCCGGCGATCGCGATCCAGTGTTCTTGGGAAGGTTGCGCCATCGCCGCCGTTGGGCCCGGGTGCTACCCGGGCTATCTAGTTGGGCTTTGCTTTGCCCACGGCTGCCGATGGCGAGACAGGTTCGATCTCGACTCGCTGGGCTTCGCTCTTACGGATGGAGAGATTGTAGCCTCGCAGGCTGAGATGAAGCGGGTCGCCGAGCGGAGCCACGCGGTTCACGTGCACGGTCGTCCCCGGAGTAAGCCCCATCTCCATCAGACGCATGGTGCACTCGTCGGCGTCGCTCATGCCGCGTACGACTCCCTTCTCTCCTATCTTCAACTGCGCAAGTGTCATCGGCCGTATCCCCGTTATCTGTCCAGCGCCTGGGTCGTCCCGTACTTTTCACCGTTGCCTTCGCGGTCGGCATGAACTGCCACGACGAGAAGAAGTGGCGAGTGCCCCGTCAGGCGGCCATGTTGCCTGTTGCCATTTTCTCGGCCGGCCGTCCGGTTCATGGTGCTTGCTGCGGGTTGGTGGCTCACGTTCATCAGATAGTGCCATGTTGAAAATGA
>PIVZ01001065.1 GCA_003354045.1 bacterium | reverse complement strand
TCCGGCTCGGCGGCGTCGGCAACCTGGTCGGCGCGCAGATCGAAGACAAGATCGGTCTCGAGACGAGGGTTACCGTTCTCGGTCACCTGCTGCGCGGCGGAACACCCACATCCTTTGACCGCGTGCTTGCCAGCCGCCTCGGCGGCGAGGCCGTGCACATGCTTGCGCGGGGCGAGTCCGGAAACATGGTGCGCCTCGACGGGGATTCGATCACCACCTATCCGATCGCGGAGGTCGCGAACCGGCAGCGGCTTGTTCCCCCCAATCACGAGTTGCTGAAGCTCGGCCGGGAGATGGGTATCTGTTTCGGAGATTAATCGGTACTCATAGGCACAAAAAAACGGGGAGCGCCTTCACAGCGCTCCCCGTTTCGTATGCTGCTATCCGCCGAGCTACTTGGCCGGCATCGGATGGGCGATCTTCTTGAGGAACTCCTCGTAGTCGAAGGTGCCCTTGTGACCCGGGTTGTCCGCCTTGTGACAGGCGAGGCAGGTCTCTTCGGTGATCTTGTTCATACCGACAGTCGCGCCGTCCACGGTGCCCGCGGTGATCGCGACCATGGTCTTCTTCTTATAGTATCCTTTGCCGGCGCCGTGGCAGGCTTCGCAGCTCACGCCGCTCGCGGGCAGGACCTTGACCTTCGCCTCTGCCGGGGCCGCGTGGCCAGTCGTGTGGCAGCTCAGGCAGGCATCCGCCTCGGCCGGATTCTCGACGCCGAGTTCCTTGGCCTTCGCCAGACCGGCTTCGCTGGTCAGATCAGTGAAGGCGCGCGCATGGGCACCTTCCAGCCAGATCCCGTACTGGCCGCCGATCTTGGCCGGCTTGTGGCAGGTCTTGCACTTCTTCACGCCGGTGTAGGTGTAGTCCTCCGCGAACGCGGGGCCGGCCAGGAGACTGACCAGGGCGACGAGGATCAGAAGACGCATCAATTTCATTGTTCTCTCCTTGTACTTGCCGCCCGCTAGGCGCGGGGGGAGGGCGTATCGATTTCGCCCCTAAT
>PIVZ01000486.1 GCA_003354045.1 bacterium | reverse complement strand
ATCGAATTCCAGCGCCCACCGGCAGCCGACCGGACGAGTGCCAAACCCCTTCCTTTTGCGGAACTAGACTCCGCCGATTGTCGCGTGCCCCGCCGGTAATCACCGTGCTTGCGGGCGACGCGAACTCCACACCTGCTAGCGGCGAGAGGGCAATGGCGATCAAGCAAGCGAAGACTGCTCAGAAGAGTGGTGATAGCGACAAACCTACCTGTCCGGACTGCAAAGCCGACCTGAAGGTCGTCAAGTTTGCCGGTTACGGCGATACGGGGCTGTTCTGGGTCTGCGAGAAAGACTGCGGGTACAAGAAGAGGACTCGCTGAGGTCTCGAATGGCGCGTGCTACGAAGAATGTTGGCCCCGCTGGCGCCAAGGGCTTCCGGCTGTTCGACGGAGCGGAGACGCGGGCCAGCGAGACCGAAGAGGACGAGCTGCCCAAAGACGAAGCCGGCCGCAGCAAGATCAAACAGCAGTACATCGACCTGCTTGGTATCCGCATGCGCAAGCTCAAGGGGAGGGTCCTCAATCGCGAGCGGATCAACAAGACGCTCGAGGGGGTATACTTCGTCTGTGGGCGCTGTGAACGAGTGTGTCACAACCTCGACGACGGGTTGGTCGAGGACGAAGAGAACAAGAACAACCTCTGCAAGGACTGTCACACCGCCCTGACCAATCCGCCCAAGGCGGTGAAGAGCGCGAAGTCGTCCCACCGCAAGACCGCCAAGAAAGCCACAGCGAAGAAGAAGTAGCGCACACGTTGACGAACGCGTGCTCGCGGCCCGACTTGGTTCAAGAGGGTGCCGGTCAGGTGTTTCTGAGCCGCGCGTAGGCGGCCAGAAAATCTTGCGGCGGGGCCGCGCTGAGATCGGCCACGCAGTCGATGCGGATCCTCAGGGCATGAAGCAGATGGCCTGTGCGGGTGCCCGGCGGGGCCGGCGCTCCCCCGTACTTGATGTCCCCGATCAACGGGTGCCCGAGCATGCTCAGGTGGGCGCGCACCTGGTGGGTGACGCCCGTACGCATCTCGGCCGTGACCAGACTCCACGAATCGGTGGCTTCCAACGCCGACATCCGCGTGCGCGCGACCATTGCGCGGTCTCGGCGGTGCGCGCGTGTAACCCGCGTACGCCGGCGGGCAAGCGGTGTGTCAATCTCGACAGCGCTCGCCACCCGACCGCACACCAGGGCCAGATAGTGCTTCTCGGCTTCGTGCGCGGCAAAGTGACGCCGCAGCCGCTGATAGGAGGCCCGCGCGATGGCCGCAAGCAAGACGCCGGAAGTATCGCGGTCGAGCCTGTGTACGATTCCCGCTTCCTCAGGGCTGTCGCCCACCGCGGCCAGTGTGCCGAAACGTCGTTCGAGAAAGGCTGCAGCCGAGTTGCCGCCGCGCCCGTAGTGGGTGTGCATCCCGGCCGGCTTCGAAAGGGCGACCCAGTCATCGGTCTGCCAGAGGATCTTCGGTTCCTCTGATGTTTCCTCAGGCTCGGCCCGTGGCTCGGCCGCTATCTCGACGAGTGCGTTCGCCTCGACGGTAAGGCCGGGCGAACAATGACGACCATCGACTCTGACTCTGCCGCTTCGAAGTAAGGCACGAGCCTGACGCCGACCGCAGCCGAGGGCGTCGGCAAGCACGCGGTCGAGCCTCCGGCCGCCGCGGCCTACGCGGAAGCTCGAGGCCTCGCCGGCGTCTTCACTCGGCAGGCTCGGGTGAGTCGGAGGCTTTATAGTCCAGGTTCTCCAGTACCAGCCCGGCCACGCGCTCCGAGAACAACAGCGCAGAGTGCCCGAGAAGCCCGACCTCGACGTTGAACGCGCCCGGGTAGTGCGCGTTCTCTGTGGGAAAGACCATCGCATCGAAGGTCGAGTAGATGGATGTGAAATGCAGGCGCTGTGGAACGTCGTCTCCGTCGGCCAGCCGCTCGAGGTACTGCGAGCCGGGTCGCACCAGAGGCGGCAGCTCGCCGGTGCCGAGCAACGCGACCTTGGTCCCTCTGTGCGGCGAACCGAGAGTCACGACGTTGCCGAGGTAATCCAGGCCGTCCTCGAAACGTGCGACCTCCCGTATGACCAGACCGCCGAGGCTGTGGCCGACCACGTCCACGCGCTCCGCGCTGGTAAGAAGGAGGACCTGACGCAGGTAGTGGGCCACCTCGCGGGCCTTGCGGCCCATGTCCGGTCCGGTGCTCTGGTAGCTGACCGAGTAGACAGCGCGGCCTGCCCGCCGCAGCCTCGCGGCCAGCGGCCACATCACGGCCCTGTTCATTCCCCAGCCGTGGATGAGCACCACCGGCCGACCGGTTCCTGCCAGCGGCTTGGGCGTGGCCGGTAGCCAGCCGACCAGCCACAGCAGCAGGCAGCCGGCCAGGGCCACGCATTCCTGCAGCCAAGCGCTCGCCAGAGCGCCAGGTCGGGCCAGTTGTTCGGCCACTCCGTCGCGGCTGCGAATCTCGTAGGCGAGCAGCAGGTAGGTGCTCCATTGGAACAGCGCGATACCTATGGCGAAGATCGACAGCAGCGTGCACAACACGCCACGAGGTTACTGCCGCCGGGTCCGTGAGGCAACGTCTCCGCGTCGGTATCAAGACCAGTGCGCACTGAGTACCGCTGCAGGGGCGATCGCCGGTGGCGGCAAAGGGTTGCAACCGGACCGGCTTGCTTTTGTCGCTTCCGGGTCAGATTATCGCCTCTCAATGCCGCCTTCCCCCACGCCACGGTTGAAGCCGGTTGCCAAACGCCGGCGCTTTTCGGTCATCATGGCCGGCGGCGTGGGTACACGATTCTGGCCGTGGAGCCGCAAGCGGACTCCCAAGCAGCTTCTCGCTCTTGCCAGCGAGCGCACCATGCTCGAGGACACAGCGGCGCGCGTACGCGGGCTGGTTCCGGACGAAAACATCATCGTGGTGACGGCCAAACACACACGTGCCGCCGTTGCCGAATCCCTGCCATGGCTGCCGCGGGCCTCCATCCTGTGCGAGCCGGTGGGCCGTAACACCGCGCCCTGTATCGGCTGGGCCGCCCTCGAGGTCGCGGCCCGCGAGCCCGACGGGGTAATGGTCGTTCTTGCCGCAGACCACGTGATCGAGCCCAAAGGGGAGTTCCACAGGGCTCTGCGCACGGCCTTCTCCTTTGCCGACTCTGGCGACTACCTGACCACGTTTGGCGTACCGGCGCGCGAGCCCTCCACCGGCTATGGCTACATCAAGGCCGGCCGGGCGCTCGACGGACCCCACGGCGCGTTCTCGGTGGAGGCGTTCATAGAGAAGCCAAGCCCTGCGAAAGCAAGACGTTACGTAAAGGACGGAAAGTATTACTGGAATAGCGGGATGTTCGCCTGGAAGGCCTCGACGATTCTCGAAGAGTTCGCGACGCATCTACCCGAGCTGGCCAGGAACCTCGAGCGAATGGACGGCCGGAGGCGCAACGGAGTCGTCCCGCAGCGGGTGGTCGATAGCGTCTACCCGGGCCTGGATGCCGTCTCCATCGACTACGGCATCATGGAGAAGAGCGGCCGGGTGGCGGTTCTGCCGGCTGCATTCGAGTGGAGCGACATCGGCAGCTGGGAGGCCGTGGCCGAGTTGTGGCCGAGCGACGAGGCCGGCAACCGCTCGCGCGACCCGCTGCTGGTGGTGGACGCGGCCGATAACGTGGTGGCCAGCAATGGTAAGCCGGTGGCCTTGTTGGGAGTAGAGGGGCTGGTGGTGGTCGACTGTGGCGACGCTCTGCTCGTTTGCCGCCGTGAGCGCTGCCAAGATGTAAGGAAGCTGGTCGAGGAGGCCGCCGACAGGGGTCTCGACAAGTTGCTATGAAACCGGAAGCCGAGGTCGAGGAGCCGGGTAGCCGGGAGCTGCTGGCCGTGCGCCATGGCTCGGCAATGCGAACTCGTTTCGGCGTGTTTGCCGCCGCGCTCGGCCGCCGGCTTTTCAACAACGTCGTCATGCACGAGTCGGCGGTCGAAAAGATCCGCGATCTCGCCAGCCGCGGCACGGTGGTCTACGTAATGCGCCACCGCTCGGCTCTCGACTACTTCCTGGTCAACTGGGTGCTGCGGCGCGAGGGGCTGCCTCTTGCCGTCTTCGCCAGCGGCGTTCCCGGACGCGG
>PIVZ01001064.1 GCA_003354045.1 bacterium | reverse complement strand
CGCCGGATACTAGGAGCGGAGAATGGTTTCGCTGGAGAATTTCGAGAGCCTGCGCTACTTCCTGCCGGAGTTCGCGATCGCGGGTACGGCGCTGCTCATCTTCGTGATCGACCTGATCATGGGGGAGAAGAGCAAAGGCGTCCTCAACTGGGTTGGAGTTGCGGGCCTGCTCATCGCCGGGATGCTGTCCCTGGAGGCCTTCACTCCGGCGAGCGCGCTCGACACGAACACATTCTTCCTGTTTGAGAACATGCTCGCACTCGACGGCCTCACGCGGCTGTTCCGTTTCTTCTTCGTCATGGTGGGCATCCTCACGCTGATCATGGCCAGCAAGAGCCGCGAGCTGAAGGGGAGCGGGGGCGAGCTGCCCGCGCTTCTGCTGATCATCGTGCTCGGCATGAACCTGATGGCCGCTTCCGCCAATCTGCTCATGGCTTACCTGGCCATGGAGACGGTCTCGATTCTCTCCTACACGTTGGTCGGCAGTCTCCGCGGCAGCGCACGCAGCCACGAGGCGGGGCTCAAGTACGTGATCTACGGCGGCATCGCGTCCGGCGCTATGCTCTACGGCTTCTCCTGGCTCTACGGCCTCACCGGCACCCTCGACATCGCCGAGATGGCCTACGAGATCCAGCGCATCTACGTGGGCAACGAGCTCAGCCTGCTCTTCGCCATCGTCCTGGCTCTCACGGGCCTCGGCTTCAAGATGGCGGTTGTCCCCTTCCACATGTGGTGCCCGGATGTTTACGAAGGCGCCCCGATCACAGTAACGGCCTTCCTCTCCGTCGGCCCGAAGGCCGCCGGGATCGCGCTCACCATCCGGGTGCTCTACGGCCTGATGACAGTTCCTGTCGAGGCGGGCTTCGCGGCCGTCGGCGGCCTGCCATGGCCCATGCTGCTCGCGGTGATTTCCGTCGCGACCATGTTCATCGGCAACCTCTCCGCGCTCTGGCAAACCAATTTGAAGCGCCTGATGGCCTACAGCTCGGTCGCCCATGCGGG
>PIVZ01001063.1 GCA_003354045.1 bacterium | reverse complement strand
GGATGTAGTCCAGCGGGTTGAAACCATGGCCGCCGCCCAGCACCCGAATGTACTCCTCCACGAACCCCGGGCTCGCCTCCAGCAGCGTGAACTCAGACGCCTCGAGGGTGCCCGCTACCTCGCTGTGCTTGCCTAGGACCTCGCCGAAGTAGACATACTTGCCCACGGCGTTGGCCACCTCCTCCTCCGTCGCCACGAAGACGCCGCTCAACTCTCCCATGCGCCCCCAGTCCCAGGTCCATTGGTACAGCCGTTTGCTAGTCATCGTCCCTCCTCGTTCAGCTTCCAGTAGTACAGGCACGTCGTGTTGTTCTTGTCCTGCTCGCCGATGCGCTCAAGCCTCGTCACAGCCGCCCGATACAGCGGAAGGATGCGTTCCTTCACGATGCGCTCGAGCACCCCTCGGTCGTTGCTGTAGACGTCGTACGCCTCAGACGCGACACGGTTCTTGCGGGGCATGTAGTTGTCGGCGGTGAGGTTCCACTCGTACTCGCCGTAGTACGCCTCTCCCTCGAGGACCTTGGAGATGAAGATGCACACCGGCACGTTCGCGTCGTTGACGGCGTGCTCTATGCTGCACTCACCGAAGTCCCCATAGAAATTCCTGTCAATCATCGTCTTGGTCCTTCGTCTTCTGGCCGGCAGCGTCAAGGAAACTGTACCCCCAGAAAGGAGGTCCGCCGTAGTGTCGCTCCCGTGACCTGGGCGGTGCAGGCGGGCGCACATCGGGCTGCATCTCGAGGACACAGAGATCCATCAGGCTCACGCGCACCGGGGCGCCATGCAGCGTAGTCTCCACGAGGAGATCCTCACTGCGCGCGTACACCGTGTGGCCCATGTCCCCGTACGATGCGTCACGCGACACCGAGATGTACCGCGTGCGCTCCTCCCGACCCTCCGGCCAGCGGACCAACACCTCCCCGCCCATGCCGGAGTCGATGTCCTCCCCGTTGAAGGAAAAGATGTTGGTCGTGAAACTCACACGGCACTTCAGCTTGCTGGT
>PIVZ01001062.1 GCA_003354045.1 bacterium | reverse complement strand
CACCGACAGCCTGCTGCGGCGCTGGGGGATGGAGATCGGCATCAAGTTCGAGTTGGACGACACCGAGCAAAAAGCCGTACAAGACGCCATGGTCAAGCGCTGGATGCCCTTCCTCGAGAAGAACCGGCATAGAATCACACCGCTGGTCAACGAGTTCGTCGAGCTTCGTCTGGAACTCGAGCCGCCGGAGAAGAAACGTGTGCAGGACTGGGCGACGCGTGCGATGCCGATGTTCAAGGAAATCCACAAACAACTGGACCTCGCCATGGGTGACGTGCGCGACGCACTGCCGCCAGTCAAGCGAGCGCAATTCGAACTCGAACAAATGACCTACGGCGCCGGCATGACCTACGCAGAGACCCAGCTCGAGATGTGGCAAAGCGGTACGTTCGAGCAAACCAGCTTCTGGGAGCCCACAGGCATCGAGATCAAACGCCGCAACGAGGCAAGGAAGAAGAAGAACGAAGAGAAGAAGCTCGCCAGGGCGGAAGCGGCCGGAACTCCACTACCTCCGCCAGCGCCCGAGCCGGAGCCAGAGGACGAGATCAGCAAGGAACTCAGGGCCTGGGATGCCTACGTCACTCAGTTCATCAGAGCCTACGAACTCGATGATGCCCAGCGCACGGCCGCCCGCTCCTGCCTCGACGAGCTGAAGCAGCGCGCAAGCGACCACCGCAATTCGCGCCGCATCGCAATTGCCAAACTCGAAGAGAAAATCAAGGAAGGCGCCGGCACCAAGGAAGACCTCGCCGAGATCAGGAAGCAGTTGACCGATCTCTACGGGCCGATCGACGAGATGTTTGGCGAGCTCAAGCGCCGCGTCGAGCAGCTTCCGACCGCGGACCAGCGGGCGAGGGTCGACGGCACGAGCGACAAAAGCGCCGACGGCGTCAAGAAGAAGGGATAATCCCCGGAAGCTCCGCCAATCTGTGGATGACGTGGTCCGCCTGATCGGCGAAATCAGGCATGTCACGATCGCCGACCCTCAGCACCGTGCGTGCGCCT
>PIVZ01001061.1 GCA_003354045.1 bacterium | reverse complement strand
CCGAGCTCCAGCGCCTGCGCGACCGTCACGGTATAGCGTGGATGTTTTGGATGGGCGGCGAGCCGATGATCCGCTGGCGCATGCTCGAGCGAGGTGTTCGCCTGTTCGCCTATAACACCATCACCACCAACGGCACCCTTCCGCTCAGGGAGCTCGGCCGCGACGTGGCCTATGTCATCTCGCTCGATGGGCCGCGCGACGTCAACGACGCTGTGCGCGGCCAAGGTGTGTTCGACAAGGTGATGAAGACGATTGCGGCGATCCCTGAGGATTTTGGGTCCTCAGTCGTAGTTCAGTGCGTCTTGCACCGCGAAAACCAGGACCGCGCCGAAGAGCTCATCTCTACGCTGAGGCCGACGAAGATAGACGGCGTGGTCTTTACATTCCTGGTTCCACGCTGCGGTGAAGTCTCGCCGCGCGCGTGGGGGACGCTCGAAGAGCGCGAGCGCGCCATCGACATGGTCTTCGAGCTGAAGCGGCGCTATCCGAAGTACATCAGGAACTCCAGCCGCAGTCTCGATCTGATGCGCCCGGCCACCGCCAAGCTGGTCACCGACAACTGTCCACTGCTCGACACGGCCCTACCGCTCTACATCGAAGGCGACAGCTTCACGACGCCGTTTTGCTGTTACGGCAACGACGTCGATTGCGACCGCTGCGGTTCGTGGGGTGTGTTCGCGCCGGCTGCCCGTATGGCCGGGCCGTGGGACGACGTGCTACCGCCCGATAAACCGCACGATGAGTTCCGAGGGCAGGTTGCCGCACGCGCGATGTCCCGGGAAGGGTAACCGTCTCGAACCGCGCGCCATCTCCGGCCGTGCTCGCTGTCTGCTCGCCAACGTGGTGTGCAGCTACGCGATCTCTGTTCGGATGCTGCGACATTTCGTAGTCTCACTCGTCGCGCTTGGCCAGATCTGGCTCACGCTTGGTCGTCGCGCGCAGGACACGGGGAGGCCCGTAACTCCAGGCTTTGATCGGGTGGATGGGTCGCCAGCAAAGTTGCTGGC
>PIVZ01000485.1 GCA_003354045.1 bacterium | reverse complement strand
GTGGGCGGTCGCGGAAGGCGCGAATGAACGCAACGTCGTCCTCTACTTCCACGGCGGCGGTTACGCCATCGGCTCCATCGTCACCCATCGTCTTCTGGTGAGCGACATATCGGAGACTGCGAGAGCCAAGGTGCTCTCACTCGACTACAGTCTCGCGCCCGAAGCCCCCTTCCCCGCCGCCATTGACGATGCCGTTGCCGCGTATCGTTACCTGCTCGGCGAGGGATACGCTGCGGCCAATATCGCACTGGCTGGAGACTCGGCCGGTGGAGGACTGGTCGCGGCAACCCTGCTGGCGTTGAGGGAGGGAGGAGACCCGATGCCGGCGGCAGGAGTGCTCATCTCACCTTGGCTCGACCTCACGTGTAGCGGAGCATGTATGGAGACAAAGGCCGCTGAAGACCCCATGGTAACCAAGGAGGGGCTCATCGAAATGGCCGGCTTGTACGCCGGTGACACCGACCCCCGCCACCCTCTCGTCTCCCCCGTCTTCTCCGACCCCATCGGATTGCCGCCGCTTCTCATCCACGTAGGCACCGCCGAAGTGCTACTCGACGACTCGACTCGGTTTGCCGAAAGCGCGAAGACCGCCGGCGTGGACGTAGAACTGGAAGAGTGGGAGGGAATGATCCACGTGTGGCACGCCTTCGCACGGTTCCTGCCCGAGGGTAAGCAAGCGATCTCGCGCATCGGCGAGTACCTACAGGAGAAGCTCGGACACTAGGGCCTGGCAGTCAGTCGAGAATGAGATGGACGGCGCGGTCCATCACGCGCCGGCATTCCTGTAGGCTCTTCCGGCCGGTGGCCATGCCGACCATCAGCGAGAAGAAGATGTGTCCGAGGATCTCGCCGAGTTCCGCGCGATCACCTACGTCTTCATCACCTAAAGCGATGTCGAGATAGGGGCCCATGACCATCTTGCGCCAGTAGTCCGGCGAAGCGGCAAGCTCGTCGCCGGAGGTGATCGCCGAGACACCCGCAGAGGCCAGCTTCAAGTTCTCGGCAGCGACTCCGAGCGCGCGACCGAATACCTCAGCCATCCTCTCGACCGCCGTCTGTCCCGCGGGGGGGCTCGCGTGCAGGCTGTCGATCAGTTCCACGCTCTTCATCGCGTGTACGTCGGCTATGAGATGGTCCTTCGAAGAGAAGTACCTGTACACGGTGGCAAGCCCGACTCCGGCGCGCTCGGCAACGGCGCGCATGGTGACGGCCGCATAGCCGCCTTCTGCGGCTAGCTGTCTGGCCGCATCGCGAAGCCGGTTGAGGCGCTCTGTCTGCGACGGGCTCAGCTGACGTTGCGAGAGCAAGGTCTCCACTTTGTTCGCCGGCGCCTGGCGCCCGGGTCTTCCGACCGGCACCCGTGCGCGCCGCGATCTCGCGCCAAGCGGCTGCCTCTCTCTCTCCTTCGTCTTCGTAGGCATCGTGTCAGTCCATCAAATAGCAATAGCCCGTAACATGCCATCGGCCGTGCGCCTGAGCGCACACGATCCGAATCGCCGAGGTTCCGTCAAGGGCCCGCTTCTGGCGCACGGCGAGCACCGGACTCACTCATCGAGGTCGTCGTAGTAGGGCATACGCACCTTGCCGTCCCCCTCCTCCGCATCGTCGGAGCCTCCTGCCAATCCTCCGGCCAGCATCATCGTTATCGGCGCGATTACCGAGGAGTCGGTCATCACGTTGACACACGCGGGCCGGCCGCTTGCCAGCGCGCGCTCGAGAGCGGGGACCAGATCGGCCGGCTCTACCACGTACTCTGCGTGACAGCCGAAACCTTCGGCCGCGCGCTCGTAACGCGTGGGCGCCAGATCGGTCACCACCCGGCGATCGTTGCCATATATGAGGTCTTGTCCGTGGGCCGACATTCCCCACTGGTGGTCGTTGTTGATGACGGTGACGATCGCCAGCTCGTGGCGCACCATGGTGTCGAACTCGGCGAAATTGAGCCCCACCGAGCCGTCGCCGATCACGCACACGACCGGCTTGTCGGGGTGGGCGACCTTGGCCGCAATCGAGAAGGCCATGCCGGTGCCCAGGCAACCCAGGTATCCGTGCGACATCCAATGGCCGCCGCCGTGGACCTGGGCCGCCGTGTCCATCCAGAAGGACGTCTCTCCGCCATCGGCCGCAATTATGGTATCGCGCGGCACAGTAGCGGCTACCTCCGCTGCCAGTCGATAGGGATGAATGGGAGCTTCGGTGTTGGTCAGAGCATCGGCGTACTGAGCCTTGTGCCACTGGCGCATCGCGCCTATCGTCTCCACCCACTCCTTCCTCTGCGGCCAGCTCCGCTCGGACGCCTCGGCATCGAGAGCCCTCAAGGTCTCGCGACAGTCGGCCACGATGGCCACGTCCACGTCACGGTTGCGGCCGATTTCTTCGGCCGCAATGTCCACGTGAATGACCTGCGCACCGTCGGGAACTATCCCTCCGGCTCGACCGCCGGTGAACATCCCGAAACGCGCGCCCAGCATGAGGACTACATCGGCCTCTCCAGCACCCGTCATCGCAGCCACGGCGAGGTTGGCGAAGCCTTGGCCGCAGAGCGGATGATCGGCCGGGACCAGGCCGTGCGCTTTCCCGTTGGAAAAAACCGGAATGCTCGTGCGCTCGGCAAACGCCAGGAGCTCGGCGCCGGCACCGGAGAACCAAGCGCCACCGCCGGCAAATATGACCGGATGCTCGGCGCCGTGCAGCAACCCGATCGCCTCGGCTACTGCTTCGGGCGCCGGGTTCGGCGCAGTCTCAGGCGCAATTTTTGCCGGGAAGCGCACCTTCGACTCCTCGACGCTGGCAAAGAGCACGTCGATCGGTATCTCCAGGAAGACCGGCCCCGGACGTCCGGAAGTCGCTATCCTGATCGCCTGCGCCACCAGCTCCGGGATACGCTCGGTATGGGTGATCGAGTGCGACCACTTGGTGACCGGCTCGACCATCGCAACCTGGTTGATGCCGCCTTGAAGCGGCAGCGTCTCGGCATCGCGCAAGGGCGCCGCGCCGGCGATGAAGAGAGTCGGCACGCAATCCAGGTAAGCATTGGCAATGGCGGTAACGCAGTCGGTGAAGCCGGGGCCGGCGGTCACGATCGCGACTCCGATCTCTCCCGTCGTACGCGCCCAGCCGTCCGCTCCGTGACCGGCCGCCTGCTCGTGCCGGGTGTCGATCAAACGGACGTCGCGGTCGAGCGCCGCCTGGAAGATCGCATCGAGATGCCCCCCGTGAAGCGTGAAGATGGTGCTCACACCCGCTTGATCGAGCACACGCATGAGCATTTCCCCACCGTCTATCTTTGCCATGATCCCTCCATTAGCGCGGAGCCGTCGCCAAGCACCATGTTGCCACTATGCACGACAGCTCCGCTTTCGCGGTCCGCTATCTTGCCCCGAGGGCAACCTTCAAACCAGGCCCCCGTGACGCTGACGGAACGCCTGGCGTTTCCCTCCCACCGACGATTGAAGCTAACATGACGGCCTCCCACGCATTCTCGTCACCCGCGGCCGAGCAGCCGGCAACAGGAAAACTGGAAGGTTCACATGAGCGACAACTCCGTATTCATTACCGGCGCCGCCACCGGCATCGGCATGGCGCTTGCGCACAAGCTCGACCAGGAGGGCTGGACTGTATTCGCCGGCTTCAACAGAACGCCCCCGGACGAGTTGCTCGCCAAGGCCTCGGACCGGCTCACTGCCATGCGCGTAGACGTCACCGACGACGAACAGGTCGGCAAGGCCGCCGAGCACGTGAGCGAAGCCGTGGGTGAGAGCGGCCTACGCCTGCTGATAAACAACGCTGCCGTGACCGGCGCCCCCGGGCCGGTCGAGACCGTGGACATCGATGAATTCAAGCAGGTGATGGAGGTGAACTTCTGGGGGCCGTTACGCGTGACCCAGGCATTCCTTCCCCTGCTGCGAAGGCACGACCGGCCACGCATGATAGTGATGACCTCTGCCTCCGTGTACCTGACGATTCCTCTCGGCTGCAGCTATCCTACCTCCAAGCGGGCGCTGGCGGCACTGGCCGCGCACCTGCGCATGGAGATGGCCCCGCTCGGGATCGAGGTGACGAGCCTCGAGGCGGGCGGAGTCGAGACCGCCATGACCGCACAGCCGCCCGAGGAAGAAGC
>PIVZ01001060.1 GCA_003354045.1 bacterium | reverse complement strand
ATCGAAGCCTAGCTGTCAGGGCGGCCGGAAGTCGCCGCCCCGCTGCATCTGACCATCGGGAAGACCTACGCCAGCATTGCACGCTACGAGCAAGCCAAAGCGCACATCGAAGCCGCGCTGCGTTTGCAGCGCGCCCACAGCGGCGATCGGAGCCTCGCTGTCGCGGGGTGTCTGCAGGCTCTAGCCGCCGTCGAGCGCAATACCGGGCACTACAAGGAGGCTGAGGCCTGGTGTCGAGAGGCCCTCGGCATCGCTTCCGAGAGCCTCGGCAAGGAACACGCGAAGGTTGCGAACATACTCAGCGACCTCGGATTCGTGCTCAAGCTAAGCGGCAGCCTTCAGGAAGCAGAACGCTGCTACCGCCGATCACTCGATTTGCAGCGCCTGGCGTTCGGGGATGGGTCTCTCAAGACCACGAGCACCATGAACAACCTCGCGACCCTCTTGAGACAGCGCGGGGACTTCCAAGAGGCCTTGGCTCTGTGCGAGCAGGTGCTGGCAGTCAGGCAAGCCGAACTGCCGCAGTACCACGGCGACATTGCCGTCAGCCTGCATAGCCTTGCGAACGTCCACAAGAGCTTGGGGGATAAGGCGCGGGCAGCAACGCTGCTTCAAGAAGCGTTGGACATCCAGCGACGTGTTTTCGAACCCAGTCATCCGTCACTTTGTGCAACGATGCAGAGCCTCGCCGTGGCGCTATCGGGTCTTGGTCAACTGGGCGAAGCCGAGGCGCTCTTTCGGGAGCTGATCGAGCTCTATGCCTCGACATACGAGGGCGATCATCCGACGGTTGCTCGCGCACAAGCCAGCCTCGCGACAATCCTCGGAATGCAGGGCAAACACGAGGAGGCGGAGCACCGGCACCGTGAGGCGCTCGAGATGCGCCGCCGGCTCTTCGGCGACAGCCATCCCGACCTGGCGGTCAGTTTGCACAACCTCGCGGGCCTGCTCAGCGATGTGGGGGAATTGCAGCGCGCCGAGTCACTCTACCGGGAGGCACTCGCCATC
>PIVZ01001059.1 GCA_003354045.1 bacterium | reverse complement strand
GGGGCGCTTCTCGCGTGGCCCGCCGTCTCTAGTGCCGCTTTGACCTGCGCGGTTCTTCCCGTCAACGCTCTCGATCCGCAGGCCGTGGCACTGGTCGATCTGCTCGAGGCGAAGTTGATCCGTAGCGACGCGGTCGAGATGCTGGCGCGCGAGGACATTGAGAAGATACTCGCCGAGCGCTCGCTCCAACTTTCCGCGACCACACGAGATCCGAAGACCTACCGGGACCTCGGTGCGGTGCTTCGGGCGGACCTGCTACTGCTGATCGAGCAGGTAGACGTTGATGGGCACGTCGTGGTGGAAGTCGCCGGGGCGGAGACGCGCCACGGCCTGCGCTTGCTCTTTGAGCAGTATGAAGTGGACGGCCGTGGCGATCGCCTCGCGGAACTGCTCGCGCGCCGTGTGTTGGACACGGCCGGCCGAATGGCGGACGGAGTTCGGTTTGTCTTTGCAGTTCCGCCGTTCCAGTCGGACAGCCTCGGCTTCGAAGACGCGCACCTCCAACGCGTTTACGCGGAGTTGGCCCGAGGGATCGTTTGCTCGACCCCGGGTGCGGTTGTGGTTGAGTTGAAGCATGCCCTGCAGATCGCCGAGGAACTCGCGCTGACCTCCGGCCCCGGGACCGTGCAGCGTCCGCTTCCGTATTACGTCTTGGGGCGTTTCAGAACTGAGGGTGTCGGCGACAAGCGTACGCTCACCGCGTCGGTCGAATTGCGGCACGGGGAACAGAGCCTGCAAGCAGCCGAGCAAGCCGGCCTGACGCCGGATGCGGTCGTCGACTTCCTGACGCGCACGCTCCACGGTTTCATCACGCAACACGTGATAACCGGCCAAGCCCAAGGGTCGAAGCACGACCGTGCCCTCGAAGCGGAGGCGTTGGAGGAACTTGCGCGCGTTGCCGCGGCCCCGGCGGACTGGATCACCGCGGTTGAGCTGTGCGAGGCCAGCCTTCTACTCGACCCTTCTCGGGCTCATATTCACCGTCGAGTCGTCGAGTACTGTAACCGCTT
>PIVZ01000027.1 GCA_003354045.1 bacterium | reverse complement strand
GGCCGGGCTGGCGGACGTCGCCGACGTAACGCCCCTCGCCGAACTCCGCGAATCTCTCCTTGTAGGTGAGCTGCTTCTTGGTGTGGAAGACCGAGACGTAGAGGGTCTGGTTCTTCAGGCTGATGTCCTCGAGCTTGCGGATCACACCGGGATCGAGATGTCTCGGCCCCACCATTTTAAGGAACGCCTGATGCACGTCGCAGGCGGCGATCACTGCCTTGTTGGCGCGGATCGTCTTGCCTCCGCTTGCGGCGGTCTCGCGAAGCCGCACGCCGACGGCGCGGCCATCGTCGATCAGGATCTCTTCCACGGGACAGCACGTTCGGATTACTGCACCCTTGTGCACGGCAGCCCGTTGAATGGCGTGGAAGTAGCCGTGCAGTCCACCGCGGGGGATGCTGTTCTTGCCGAGGTTCGGCATCATGAGAAGTTGCACGCACAGGGTCGCCGGAATCGCCACGCCCTCCCAGTGGCCCGCCGCGCCAGAGGCCCAGGCCGCGGTGGCCATGGCCGTCTTGAAGTGCTCGGTCTCGAGGTGCTCGTCCATGAGATCGAACATCGTCATCTCGCGCAGTTCGTGGGTCCAGATGTCGGGCTGGTGCTTCTTGTACACCTGCATGTAGGGCGTGTTCTCGTCCGTCACTTCGATCTCGGGCGGGTGGGGTGGACACCAGAAAGTGGCGCGGAAAAGTTCCTGGACGAAGGGCGGTTGCCCGAGCAGGCCGCCGAGCTTGGCCCAGCCCATCTTGTCGATGTCGGAAATCATGCGCCAGCCTTCGGTGCACGCCAGGCCGGCATTGGCGGACTCCATCGAATTGCTCGGGTCCCACTCCATACGGAAGCCGTACTTGTGTAGCTCGAGCTGCTCGAAGCCCGGTGCGGGCGAGGCGTACATGAGCATCGCGTGCGGGTACATGCGCACCCCGGGAATCGGTTCCTGGGTCTCGCAGGCGCCGCCGCACTCGGTCCGCTCTTCCAGCACGCAGACGCTGAGCCCACACTTGGCCAGATAGGCCGCCGTTGTCATGCCATTGGGGCCGCCCCCGATGATGACTACGTCGAATCTCTCGTCCTTGCCCATCGCATTCCCCTCAGTTGGCGCGACCGATATCGCGGACGGCCGCGCGGGGCTTCGCTGCCCTCTCCTCACTATAGCGGATGGCCGCTCTCCCGCTACTCATATTGCCAGTGTGCAATTCGTCCGAAAACTGTCGATTTGACTTCCCCAACGGCACCTTTGCGTCGTAGAATCCGGAGTCGGTGAAGCTGTCCGGCGTACCGCCGGTGGTCCGACCAGGAGGTAGCGATTCATGTCCACGGCACACTCTCTTCCTTCCGAGACCACGGCCGCCTCTCTTCCTTCCGAGGGGAAGGAATCCTTACCTTTCGAGTGGGGTTATGGCTCCACTCGTCGGACCAGTGCGCTGAGGAGCGCGCTGCACTGGAAGGCGGCGGTTTCCGAGAACGAGCTGGAGAACGCCGCGATCGGCCTCCCCAGAGTCGGCTTCCGCGAGGGTATCAAGATCGACATGAGCAGGGCGCGGATCGTCACCGCGGCCTTCCAGGAAACGGAGGGCCAGCCGGCGCCGTTGCAGTACGCCCGCATGGTGGAAAAACTGTGCGAGGAGATGCCCGTCTTCATCAAGGACGGTGAACTGATCGTCGGCGACCCCAACGGTGGCGCCAACAAGGTCAGGTGGCATCCCGAGGCGAACGTAGACTGGATGCCCGAGGCGGTCACCACCGGAGGCTTCTCCGAGCTCGCAACGGACGAGGAGCGCCGCGAGATCGTCGAGGAGATCTGTCCCTTCTGGGAACACAGGAGCATGGCGGCGCTGATCAAGTCCTCGCTGCCGGAGGAGATGGCGCCCGAGATAAACACCTACGGGGCCAATCTCTCCAACATCTGGGAGCAGGGGCTCGTCATCCCGGCCTACGATTGGGAGGTTCTTTTCCGTGAGGGACTCGAGGCGAGGATCGCGGCGGCCGAGGCCAAGCTCGCAGAGCTGGATACCAGGGTCGAGGAGTTGGACCCGGCCGAGTACCTGGCCAAGCGCTACCAGTGGCAGGCGATGGCGCGCTGCGGGAGAGCGATCATTCGCTACGGCCAGAGGCTCTCGGAGACGGCCCGGCAGGCGGCAGCGCAAGAGAGCGACGAGAAGAGGAAGAGGGAGCTCGAAGAGATGGCGGACATCCTCGAGCACGTCCCCGCCAATGCACCCCGAACGTTCCACGAGTGCCTGCAGTTCTACTGGACCGTCGAGGTCGTCGCCCACTACTTCGCCAGATGGGGCAACGGCTGCGGCACCAGGCTCGATCAGGTCTGGTGGCCTTACTTCCAGGCGGACATCGAATCCAAGCGGATCACGCGGGAGGACGCGGTCGAGCTGGTCGAGTGCCTCTTCATGAAGATCCAGGAAATCGGCGCGGCGCTCGACTGGCCGCCCAAGTTCGCCGGCATATCCGGCGCCTGCACCCTGTACACGGCCGACATCTGTGGCACGACGCCCGACGGGCGGGATGCCTCCAACGAGCTCAGCCTCATCATCATGGAGACTCTCGGCAACCTGCACCTGTCGCAGCCGCCGGTGGCGTTGCGATATCACGCCGGGATCTCGCCGGAGATCGTCTCGGCGGCAATCGATCTCGATAGAAAGGGCCTCGGGCACCCGTCCTACTTCAACGAGGATCTACTGGAGGAGTGGGGATTGGCGAGAGGGTGGGGCGCCGAGGATGCCAAGAAGGTCCAGGTGTGCGCATGCGCTGCCAACAACGTGATGGGCAAGGCCATGCAGAGCACCGGCCTGGCGAGCGCCGGCTGCATGAACTGCGTCAACGTCCTCGACGAGGTCCTTCGCATCAACGACCAGGAGGCCCGGTGCGGCAGCGTGGTTTTCGCCGCCGGCAAGAAGGCCACCGAGATGCAGTCGGCGGACGAGATCCTGGAGGCGTACTTCGAGCGTGTGAAGTACTACGTCAGGATTACCGCGGTTTCGTGGAACATCGCACAGCAGGTGTTGATGGAGAGCAAGGCCGACCCGTGCAACTCGTTTCTCATGGACGAGACGCTCGAGCGAGGAATCGACTTGCTGGGCTTTCACAAGGAGGGCGACACCTGGCCGGTCGTCACTCCGTTTGGCGGGATCAACACGGCGAACGCGATCGCCGCGATTCAGCGCCTCGTGTTCGAGAAAGAGAAATACACCATGGAGGAGTTGCTGCAGGCGCTGGACGCCAACTGGTCCGGGTACGAGGTAATGCGCCACGAGTTCCTCAATGCACCGAAGTACGGCAACGACGACGACTTCGCCGATGGCTGGGCGGTGCGCCTCCTGGTTGGGCTGAACGAGACCGTCGCCACGGTCAAGGACGCCTGGGGCTGTTCGTTCACGATGGACGGCAGCACTGCCACCGGGTACACGATGCTCGGCCTGACGGCCGGCGCCAGCCCGGATGGAAGACTGGCGTGCACGTCGCTGGCCGACGGCTCCCTCTCCCCGATGGCGGGAAGCGACAGCGAGGGTCCGACCGCCGTGATGAACTCGGCTGCCAAGGTGCCCTTCCTGCACACGGAGCTGTTCAACCAGCGCTTCATGGCCACCTTCCTGGAAGGCGAGAAGAAGGAGCTCTTTGCTGCCTACCTCGAGGCGTGGCATGCGAAGGGAACGATCCCGCACATCCAGTTCAACGTGGTGAGCAGCGAGGAACTGCGCGCGGCCAAGGCCGAGCCCGAGGAGCACTCCGATCTCATCGTCAGGGTCGCGGGTTACAGCGCGCACTTCGTGGACCTGGCCGATCACAGCCAGGACAGCATCATTGCCCGCGAGGAGCAGAAGCTGAGCTAGACCGCGTGGCGACCCACTCGGCTAGGGACGCGGCCGAATAGTCCACCTGTGTTCGAGCCCCGCTTGCGCCGGCTGGCCGCGTTGCGGTCGGGTCGGTGTAGCGCCCTGGCTACGTCTCACTCGGTGGGCACGGGCATTTTCATCATGTCGATCCCGGCGCCGCCATCGACGGCGAAGACCTGCCCGGTGATATAAGAGGCTGCATCGCTGGCGAGGAAGATCACCGCGTTCGCGACATCACCCTTGGTGCCGAGGTAACCCAAGGGGTTCGAGCCTCCGCCACCGGCGTCTTGTGTTGCCTCGGCGAAGCGGGCCAGTCCCTCAGTCTCTTCCATTCCCCCCGGCGCGACGGCATTGACACGGATGCCGCAGGGACCGAATTCGACCGCACAGGTGCGGGTCAACGCATCGACGCCCGCCTTGGCTGCCGAGACGTGGGCCTGCCAACTCACCCCGAGATTTTGAAACGGCGCACTTATGTTGACGATGCACCCGCCGTGTTTCTTTAGATAAGCCTCGAAAGCGGCCTTCGTAACGTTGTAGGTCCCTCGCAGATCTATATCGACGATGGCCTTGAATCCGTTATAGGAGATCCCGCTGATAGGCGCCGGGAAGTTGCCCGCGGCGTTGTTGATGAGTATGTCGAGCCGGCCATGTCGAGCGAGAATCTCCGACACGACACGCTCCACCTGCTCGGGCTCGCGTATGTCGCACGTAACCCACATGCAGTCGAGACCTTCGCTTTGAAACTCGTTGCAGGCCGCCTCGAGGTTCTCTTGCTTGCGGCTGGCGATACAAAGTTTGGCTCCGTGCCGCCCGAAGCGCCGCGCAATCTCTTTGCCGAGACCAGTGGCACCGCCCGTTACCAGTGCGATTTTGTCCTTGAAGATGTCGTCGCGAAATGTCTTCATCGAATTCAGTCTCCACCGGTGATCCGCACTCAGACAGCGCTCCGGATTCTAAGTGCCTGGATCAGTTCGTTTCTTAGATCGCGGGGATCGATCACCCGGTCGTAGCCAAGGTTGTCGGCCGCCGCCCAGGCGCCGGACTGCCGATCGCCCATGCGCTCGCGATCCTCGTCCGAGGCCTTTGCAGCATCGGCACCGCCCGGCGCAGGTAGGCCACCGAGGGAGATGCCCGTGAAAGCGAGCGTCAAGGTCTGCCGGTCGAACGGATTCATCGCCATGAGAGAGCTGCCGAACCCGAAGGCCTTGCGCAGCGTGACGTGGATCTTCGGCGCACGAATTGCCCGCTGGGCAAGGTACATTCCCGCTGCCGCTCTGAGCGTTCCCACTCGCTCCGCCTCGGGTCCGGGCATCACTCCCGGGTTGTCGGCAAGGAAGACGACGGGAAGTCCGAACGATCCCGCGACTCGCAGGAAATGGGTTGCCTTCTCGGCTGCCTCGGCGGTTATCGCGCCGGCGCTGACTGTCGGCTGACTGGCGACGATCAGGACCGACTGTCCTCCGATCCGTGCGAACGCGGTAATCATCGATCGCCCATACAGAGGCTGAACCTCCAGTAGAGATCCTGCATCGACAACCTGCTCGAGCACAACACGCATGTCGTAGGCTTTCTGATGATTCGTCGGGATCGTGTCGAGGATGGTGTCCAAGAGCCGCTCGCCGATGTCGCTTCCGTCCGGCCCCTCCGGGAGCTCGCCGCCTGCGTGTTGAGGCAAGTACGAGAGAAATTGGCGCGCCATGCCGATTGCCTCGTTCTCGTTTGCAGCGAGGTTGTGGGCCACGCCGCTTTGCTCGGTGTGGAGACGGCCGGCGCCGAGCTCTTCCGGCGTGACCTGGACGCCGAGCGAAGCGGCGACCACCGGTGGACCGGCGGCGAAAAGCGCGGCGTTCTCCGTCATGATGATCAGGTCGGCAAACACGCCGGTGAGCGCGCCGTGACCGGCGGAGACGCCGAGCACCAACGTGACGACGGGCACCTGGCCTTGTAAATCGGCAACGATTTGAAGGTCGTTCGGCGCGAAAGGGTAGCGCTCGAAGATGTTGGAGGCGCGCTCGCCAGCGCCGTCCAGCAATAGGAGCAACGGGATCCGTTCCTGCTCGGCCAGCATCGCGAGCCTCAGCCGCTTGGCCGCGTTCACGTGACCGATGGATCCGCCCTGGACGGTGAAGTCCTCGGCGATGACGACGACGGGACGGCCGTCCACGCGCGCCACCCCGCCAACCAGGGCATCGGCAGGCACCGGATCTCCTCCGGCCGGATGCGCACCGCCGCCCAGCGTGCCGATCTCCTTGAAGGTTCCCTCGTCACACAGACGCGCCACCCGTTCCCGCGCGTTCAGGCGACCCTTTGCGGCCTGACGCGCCAGCCGCTCCGGCCCGCCCATGGCGGTGGCGGCATCCGTTCGGCTTTCGAGATCGTCCAGCAGATCGTCCCAACCGTCGTCTCGTCGTACCATCAGCGCGTGCCCTTTCCTCGGGTCGGCGTCGGATGACCCCGACCGGTCGTTAACCTCATTCCTTCAGCTCGTCCGTCTCGATCCTTCCTCTATCATTCGCCGGTAGCGAGCAGAAGACGAGTCTCTTCTCGCGGCGAGATCGAAGATGGTGGGCCACCGGGACGAGAGTCTTGTCCGGACCGGCCGCGTGTTTGGTCGATTTCGGCCAGCGCGGAGTAGGGGTCAGTAGGGGGTCAAGTCGCGGCTTTCGACTTCTTGAGTGCGTGCTTTCGAAAGCTGCGACTTGCTCCCTCCAGAAGTCGAAAGCCGCGACTTGACCCCCTACTTTGTTTTCCCAATGATCGCGTTTCGCGCAGACCTGCACCGCAGAGGAGTACCGCAATAGCTTTTGGCAACCTCGCCCACGCTCTCGATATCGTCGCCGAAATCCGCGGCGACGAAGACAGTCTGATCCAGGGCGACCGACACCTCTCCTGGAGCCAGGTCGAACGTCGTGCCAGCAACCTCTCTGCGTGGATGATCGAGCGCGGCGCCACGCATCAGGGCAAGGTTGCTGTCTACACCTACAACCATCCGGCCTACATGGAGTCCGTCTACGCGGCGTTCAAGGCCTCGTTGGTTCCCGTCAACGTCAACTATCGCTACCAGGCCAAAGAGTTGCTCTACCTGCTCGACAACTCGGACACCGAGATCGTGGTGGTGCATGAAGACTTCGCCCCGCTGATCGAGAAGCTGCTCCCCGACCTTCCCCGAGTAGTGGGCATTCTCGTCGTGGAAGAGAGCGGCGAGTACGACATCGCCTCCATCGCCGGCGCCGCGCCCTACGAAGCCACCGCAGAGACCGATCGGCTCACGGTCTCGGTCGAGCAAAGCCCCGACGATCTGCTGCTCCTCTACACCGGTGGCACCACCGGCATGCCCAAGGGCGTGATGTGGCGCCAGGGCGACTTCTTCGGCCGCTTCGGTGGCGGCGGCATGGGCGCCACGCCCGAGACCGAGGAGGCCTACCGCGAGTTCCTGAAGGACCCGCCCATGCGCTACCGCTCCCTCATCTGCCCACCGCTGATGCACGGCACGGGCTGGTTCACGGCGATGATCGCCTGGCTGGTTGGCGGTGTTACGGTAGTGCTGGAGAGTGCAAAGAAGTTCGATGCGGCCGAGCTGTGGCGGACGGTGGAGGCCAAGCAGATCACCTCCATCACCATCGTCGGCGATCCCTTCGCCAAGCCCATGGCCCAGGAGCTCGAAGAAAATGGGGACAGGTACAATATTAGCAGCGTGGTCATGATCGCATCATCCGGGGTGATGTGGAGCGAGGAGACCAAGCAGCGGTTGCTGGCCCATCATTCGGGCTTGATGCTGGCGGACGCCTTCAGTTCCTCTGAGGCCGTCGGCATGGGTCTGAGCTTCACCACCGCTGCGGGCTCGGTGCAGACGGGGAAGTTCGAGCTCTCGGACACCACCAAGCTCTTCAACGCAGACCTCGAGCCGATCGAGAGCAAGCCCGGCGCGCGCGGCCTGGTGGGTGTCGGTGGCATCCAGCCGCTGGGTTACTACAAGGACCCGGAGAAGACCGCGAAGACCTTCGTCGAGTGCGAGGCCGGTCGCTTCTCGGTTCCCGGCGACTGGGCCGAGGTAAACGAGGACGGGCTCACCCTCACCCTGCTCGGCCGCGGCTCGGTGTGCATCAATACCGGCGGCGAGAAAGTATTCCCCGAAGAAGTGGAAGAGGTGATCAAGCGCTTCGACGGCGTGAAGGACGCGGTGGTGGTCGGGGTTCCGGACGATCGCTGGGGCGAGGCCATTACCGCCGTCGTTTCCAGCCAGGAGGGCGAGCTGGACGGCGCCGCCATCATCGAGCACGTGAAAGAATCGTTGGCCGCCTACAAGGCCCCAAAGCATGTGGTGCAGGTGGCCGAGGTCTACCGATCGCCTTCAGGCAAGGCCGACTTCAAGCGCACGCGACAGACGGCGATGGAACAACTAGGAATCGCAGACTGATACCGGGACGGAACTCGGAACCTGGCGCATAGGAGAGAGAAATGCTGGATGGAAAAGTCGCTATCGTGACGGGGGCCGCGCGCGGCCTGGGCAGGGTCGAGGCACTGGAGCTGGCGCGCATGGGTGCCCGTGTGGTTGTAAACGACCTCGGCGCCACGGGAAGCGGCGTGGCGGAGGACGAGGAGCTAGCGCGGGCGGTAGTGGAGGAAATCAAAGGCCTGGGCGGCGAGGCGATTCCCCACTTCGGCGACGTGGCCGATTGGGGCTACGCGCAGTCGCTCATCCAGGCGGCGGTCGATGAGTTCGGCGATCTCAACATCCTCGTCAACAACGCCGGCTTCCTACGCGACAAGATGATCTTCAACATGACCGAGGATGAGTGGGACTCCGTCATCCGAGTTCACATGAAGGGGCACTTCAGCACCATGCGCTTCGCGGCATCCTACTGGCGCGAAACGTCCAAGGCCGCGGGTGCGCCCATCTATGGTCGCCTGATCAGCACCTCCTCGGAGGCGTTCATCTTCGGCTCGGCGGGACAACCCAACTACGCGGCGGCCAAGGCCGGCATCGTGGCGATGACCATGTCGGCGGCCCAGGCGCTCGTCAAGTACGGTGTGACGGCCAACGTCATCATGCCGCGAGCACGCACTCGCATGAACGACTCGGGTATGTATGCCGACATGTTCGCGAAGCCCGCCGAGGGATTCGACGTCTTCGCACCGGAGAACGTATCGCCTCTGGTGGGCTACCTGGCCTCGCCGCAGGCCGAGCGCATCTCGGGCCAGGTCTTCGTGATCTGGGGAAAGAGCGTGACCGTGGTGGGCCGCCCCAGCACCGACACGATCTTCGACAGCGAAGAAGCATGGAGCGTCGAGAACCTGCACGAGCAGCTCGGCCCCCATTACGAGAAGCTAGAGCCGGTGACCGACGGCTTCATCGTCCCGCCGGCGTAAAGGAAGAAACCATGGCCAAGATTGCATCATTCGGCGCTTACGTTCCTCTGTACAGGCTCGCGAGAGAGCAGATGGCAAATGCCTGGGGGGTGCCGGCGGTACCCGGCGAGCGCGCCGTCGCAAATGCCGACGAGGACAGCCTCACCATGGCGGTGGCCGCGGGCACTGACTGTCTGGCAGGGATCGACCCGTCCACGATCGATGGCCTGTATTTCGCCACCACCACTGCTCCTTACGATGAGAAGCAGTGCGCGGGCGTCATCGCGGCCGCCCTCGACATGCGCACGGACATCAACACCGCCGACTTCACCGGCTCGCTGCGCGCCGCCACCACGGCGCTGCGGGCGGCAGCGGACGCTGTCGATTCCGGATCGGCATCGAGCATCCTGGTGGTGTCGGCGGACTGTCGTCTCGCCGAGCCGGAATCGATGTGGGAGCAGATGCTGGGTGATGGGGCCGGCGCGGTCTTGATCTCCAAGCAGGGGCCGGCAACGCTCAGAGGCTTCCATTCCACCGCCGGCGAGCAGGTGGGCGTTTGGCGACGCAGCGACGACCGCTACATCCGCTCCTTCGAGGCCAAGGCCGAGACACGCTACGGATATATAAAGAGCGCGGTAGAGGCCGGGAAGGCCGTTCTGGAAAATGAGAACGTGGCGCCCGGCGATCTGGCCAAAGGTGTCATCACGGCCGGGGATCCGCGCAGCGGCTGGAAAGTAGCCGGCAGCCTCGGCTTGGACAATGACAAGCTCGAAGACACCCTGTTCATGTCGGTCGGTAACCCCGGGGCGCCCCTGGTCCTGATGATGCTGGCGGGGGCTCTGGAAGGAGCCAAGGCGGGCGACAAGCTGCTGGTGATCAACAACGGCGACGGCGCCGACGGCTTTCTCGTGGAGCTCGAAGAGGACTTTGCTCCCGCGCCCGGCCGCAAGGGCCTGGCCGGGCATCTTCTCCGGAAGAGGGACCTGCCCACCTACACGGCCTATGCCAGCTTCCGCAAGCTCATGAAGCGAGAAGAGGTAGACCCGCGCGGCTCGGCCGTCACCTACTGGCGCGACATCAACATAGTGCTGAACTTCCACGGCGGCCGGTGCACGAAGTGCGGCGCCGTGCTCTACCCCATTCCTCGCGTGTGTGAAGAGTGCGCGACCAAGGACGAGATAGAGGAGATCAAGCTGGCCAAGACCGGCAGCGTCTTCACCTTCACACTCGACCACCTCGAGGCCGGCAAGTACGTCAGTGTGCCCGTGCCCCGCTTGGTGCTCGACCTCGAGGGTGGCGGCCGCGTCTTCCTGTCGATGACCGACGGCGACCCGGAGGAGGTCAAGATCGGCATGTCCGCGGAGATCATCTTCCGCCGATTGCACGAGGGATCGAGCTTCCACAACTATTACTGGAAATGCCGGCCGGTGCCGGAAGCGGCTTCTTAAGGAGAATCTCATGGGAAGCATGAAGGACAAGACAGCCATCATGGGCGTCGGCTGCACCAAGTTCGGTGAGCTTTGGGAGAAGGACGCCGAAGACCTGATGGTGGAGGCCGCCTTCGAGGCGATGGACGATGCCGGGGTCAGCCCGGACGACATCGAAGCAACGTGGGTGGGCAACCTCTACGACTTCACGGGGCTCAGTGGCAGTGTCGCCGCCGAACCTCTCAAGCTCTTCGGAAGGCCGACCACGCGTGTGGAGAACTTCTGTGCTTCCGGCATGGATGCCTTCCGCAACGCCTGCTTCGCGGTCGCATCCGGAGCCTACGACGTGGTGCTCGCCTGCGGAGTAGAGAAGCTCATGGACGTGGGCGGCTCCGGCCTGCCGGTCGACATGGGGCACCCGGTATTCCGCGGCTCCAGCGCTCCGGGCATGTTCGCCCTGGCGGCTACGCGAAGCTTCCACGAGCATGGCTGGACGAGGGAAGATCTGGCTCACGTAGCCGTCAAGAATCACAAGAACGGCGCCCTTCACCCGAAGGCCCACTTTCGGCGTGAAATCACCGTGGATACGGCGCTGAACGCACCGATGATCGCCTGGCCGCTGGGGCGCTTCGACGCCTGCGGGATGTCCGATGGGGCCGCCGCGGTAATAGTCACCCGGCCCGAGATCGCCAAGCAGAGCAAGCACAAGCACGATTACGCGCTAACCAAGGCCAACGCGCTGGCCATGAACTCCTTTCTGCCGATGTATCGGGCTTCCTTCGACTGGCTCGGCTTCCCGGCGACCCAGGCCGCGGCGAAGCTTGCCTACGAGGAGGCAGGGATCAAGAACCCCGCCGACGAGATCGACCTTGCCGAGGTGCACGACTGCTTCACCATCACAGAGATTCTCAACATCCAAGATCTTCAGTTGTGCGAGCAAGGCGATGGCGCGAGGTTCGTGCGCGAGGGTCAAGCCGAGGTAGACGGCAAGATAGCGGTCAACCCCAGCGGTGGCCTGAAGTGCTTCGGCCATCCCATCGGCGCCACCGGCTGTCGCATGCTTTGCGAAGTTACCAAACAGATACAGGGCCGTGCCGAGGGCGCGCAGGTGAAGAACGCGCGCCTGGGACTGGCCCAAAACCTGGGAGGACCGGGCTCGGTCTCTTCCGTCACCATCTTGGGTCTTCCCGAGTAGAGGAGAACACTATGCCTATAGATCGAAACGTGGCTCTTGCCGCGGAGTTTCCCAGCCAGAGCGGAGAATGGGGACCCGACGACGTAATACTATATCACCTCGGTCTCGGGGCGGGCTTCGAGAAGCCCACCGATGCGAAAGAGCTCGAGTACACCTACGAGAAAAACCTCAAGGTGCTTCCGAGCTACGGCGTAATCCCGGTGTTCAGTGCGCTCACGGGGCTTGGCGACATGCCAGGGGTGGACATCAACTTCATGATGGTGCTGCACGGCGAGCAGGACCTGGAGATCCACCGGCCGATTCCGGTTTCCGGCTCGATTGAAACCACACGTCGCGTCGCGGAAATCTACGACAAGGGCAAGGCTGCGCTGATCATCGTGGAGACCGTGTCGAGCGACAAGGACGGCCCGCTGTTCACGAACCGCTTCAGCATCTTTGCCCGCGGCGAAGGTGGGTTCGGCGGCGAGTCCGGCCCGCCAGCCGGGAACAAGGCCCCCGAGCGCGATCCCGACGTTACCGTCGAGAGCAAGACGATGCCCAACCAGGCACTGATCTATCGGCTTTCCGGTGACAAGAACCCGTTGCACGCCGACCCGGAGTTCGCCGCGATGGGCGGCTTCGACACGCCGATCCTGCACGGGCTATCGTCCTTCGGTGTGATCTGCAAAGCCGTTGTAGACGGCGTTCTCGACGGTGACGTGAACAAGGTCGCGCGTTATCAGGTGCGGTTTGCTGGAGTGGTGTTCCCGGGCGAGACGGTTGTCACCTCGGTGTGGAAGGAAGGCGACCGGCTGCTGTTGGCGGCCAAGACCAAGGAGCGCGACACGCCCGTGGTCAGCAACGCGGCGATCGAGTTGCGCTAGTAGAAGTCGCGAGAGAAGCAGGATTCCGCTTGGCGGAAGTCTTCGAAAGCGTCGCGGACGACACGGCCGGCGGTGCTTCATGATTGAGCCTGCTCGGCTGCGGAGGGAATGGAATGCGTACCCCGGTCTGTGAGTCGCTCGGCATCGAGTATCCGATCTTCGCCTTCAGCCATTGCGGCGACGTGGTGGCCGCCGTGAGTCGTGCGGGAGGCATGGGCGTGCTCGGCGCGGTGGCCTTCTCTCCCGAAGAGCTCGAGCGCGAGCTCGACCGGATCGAGAAGAACGCCGGTGGAAAGCCCTACGGTGTAGACGTCGTGATTCCCGCCGCCTACGTCGGCAAGGAGGAAGGAGATCTCGAGAAGCTCGATCTCGAGAAACTCGTCCCCGAAGAGCACAGACGATTCCTCGAACAGTTGCTCGAGAAGTACGACGTACCGCCGCTTCCGGAGGGTGTAGCGGGTGTCGAGAGCCTGCTCGGCTGGTCGGACACCATGGGCCGGGCGTTGATCGACGTGGCGATGAGCTATCCGATCAAGCTACTCGCCAACGCTTTGGGCCCGCCACCGGCCGACGTGATCGACCGCGCGCACGCCGCGGGCGTGCAGGTGGCGGCACTGGTGGGTCGCGCGGATCAGGCGGTAAAGCAGAAGGACGCGGGCGTCGATATCATCGTGGCCGCCGGCTACGAAGCAGGCGGCCACACGGGCGAGGTCTCTACATTGGTGCTGGTGCCGGAGGTGGTCGATGCGGTGGCACCCCTACCGGTGCTCGCCGCCGGCGGTATCGGCTCCGGACGCCAGATGGCCGCCGCCATGGCGCTCGGCGCCCAGGGCGTGTGGGCGGGTTCGTTGTGGCTCGCAACACACGAGAACGACTGGCAGCCGATGATGAAAGAGCGCCTGCTCGCTGCTACGTCTAGCGATACCGTTCGCACGCGCTGCATCACCGGCAAGCCGGCACGTATGTTGCGCAACGAGTTCAGCGACGCGTGGGATAGCCCCGAGTCTCCGGGCGCGCTACCCATGCCGCTCCAGTACCTGGCCACCGCGGAGCCACAGCAGCGCATACGCACGGCCGTGCTGGCGGGGAACGAGAGTGCGGCGGCGCTTACGGTCACGCCCGTGGGTCAGATCGTCGGCAGCATGAATCAGTTGCGCGCGACGCGCCAGGTGATGTCGGAGATGATCAATGAGTATCTCGATACTGTGGAGAGATTGGCGGGGGGGATGGAGGAGCGGGAGGGGTAGGGGTTCCGACGCGGATCCGGCGAGAACGCACGCCGATCTCCCCCATCGCTACGAGCGGCCGGTCAGCACATCCGCTGAGACGCTCCGCAGACGATCACCTCTTGCGGAACTGCTTGAAGTCGGGCTCGCGTTTCTGCATGAAGGCCGTCACGGCCTCGATGTTCTCCGGAGACCCGGCCAGCCGATTCATCGCCTCATCTTCCGCCTTGCGCGCCGTTTCGATGCCCTGGCGGTGCGCAACCTGCATGGTCTGCTTGATGCCGCGCAGGGCCGAGACCGGCCATTGCGCGATCTCCCGGGCCTTGCTTAGTGTCTCATCGAGAACGCGGTCGTCCGGGTAGCGGCGCGCGGCAAGGCCCATCTCGACGGCGCGATCGGCATCGATCCACTCGGCCGTGAACATCAGTTCGTTGGCCCGCTGCCGACCGATGGCGGCCTGCAGCGTATAGCTGCTGGCGATCTCGGGAACCAGGCCGAGATTCGCGAACGGCAAGCGCATCCGCAGGCTGTCGCCTACGTAAACGATGTCTGATGCGACCGCCAGCGTGCAGCCGCCTCCGACGGCTACACCTCTCACTGCTGCCAGCAGGGGCTTGTCGAAGTCGAAGACCGAATCCACACAGGCGTGGTAGGCGCTGGGCTTGCCGTCGGCGCGGGGCGGCGGTCGTTCTCCTACGAAGGCGCTGAGATCGACACCCGACGAGAAATTGCCGCCGGCGCCCGTCAGCACGACGACCGCGACGGCGGGATCCTCCCTCGCCTGGTCGAGACACTCCGCGAGCGCATCCCATTGCGGGTCATGGAATGCGTTCTTCTTCTTGGGACGGTTCAGTGTAGCGAGGAGGACGCCGTCTTCATCGAGCTCGCGCAGCACGCAGCTATCTTCCGTCATCTTCTACCTTCCTTTTCGGTCTCGCTTCGCAGGCCGATTGCCTCATCCGGGCGCAAGACGGCCGCGACTGGATCGACTGACAGAGTCGTCAGGGGCCGGCTACTCTAGCCGGCGTAGCGCGAACGTACTAATGGCGGGTACGGGTGCCAGGTAGGCGATCAGATATTGCCCGTTCGCGCTTCGAATCAGCGCGTTTGATTCTCGAGCCTGATGGAATCTCGACGACCGACACGCCGGGTATGCTTCCTGCGCTCCCGTCTTGTGCGCCCAGCAGTTATGATGCGGACTCTATTATCCGGGAGAGCAATCGATGCAGGACTTCAAGAATCGCACCGCTGTCGTTACTGGCGCCGCCAGCGGTATCGGCCTGGCCATGGCCGAGCTGTTTACCGCGGAGGGTATGAATATCGTGCTGGCCGATGTGGAGGTGGAGGCGCTGGAATCTGCGACCGCCAGAATCGAGGCTGGTGGGGGCAGAGCCCTTGGTGTGGTCACCGATGTCAGTGACGACGAGTCGGTTGCCGCTCTGGCCGACGCTGCATACGGGGCCTTCGGATCAGTCCACATCCTGTGCAACAACGCAGGCGTCATTGTCGGAGGCGCCAGCTGGGAGAACAGCGTCGCCGACTACCGCTGGCTGCTGGATGTAAATGTGATGGGTATCGCCAACGGTCTGCGCCAGTTCGTACCGCGCATGATCGCCGCCGGCGAGCCGGGTCATATCGTCAACACCGCGTCCATGGCTGCGCTGACCACCATGCCGTTTTCCGGCGTCTATTCCCTGAGCAAAGCCGCCGCTCTGTCCCTCAGCGAATGCCTGTACAAGGAGTTACAGGCGGTGGCACCGCAGATCGGAGTTTCGGTGCTGTGCCCGGAGCTAATCGATACTGGCATCGCCTCGGCTGCGCGCAATCGCCCGGCGGCCTATGCCGGCGACGGTGACCTGACCGAAACCGAGTCCAGCAAGATGATCCATGATGCCGTTACCGAACACACCGCGGGTGGCCTGGATCCCGGTGTGATGGCTGCAAGGGTGTTACAGGGCATCAAGGATGAAAAATTCTACCTGCTGGCGGAAGACTTCTGGAAAGATATCGCCTTCGTGCGGTTGGACGAAATCCGGGCAGAGGCCAACCCGACCATGGTGTACGGCGAACAGTAGCTACTTCGGCGCCGTCCACCTGGCGGCGGCAGGAGTATCAGTACCGATACGCGCTCGGGGTACACCGGTTGAGTGCAGATCCGTAGAGACGATGCTCGTTGCACAGTTCTAGTCTGTACGGTCGGTTGTGTAAGTACGGTGGCGACACTGGCCCGTCTCAGTCAACCGCTGCCGAACTGAAAAGGCTCTTGTTGCTATTGGTGACTCTATGGTAAGAAAAGGCAGCGCATCCGTTTGCCGTCGGTGTTGCGCCCCTTGAAGACGAACGGCTGTGCGGCGGACCGGCCCTGAAGGCCCTGCCGACGAGTCCCTCGGCCACATATTGCTCGAGACGACGACGAGGATGCTCAACGCCCGCGAAGGTGGATGCGGCTTTGGCGAAACGAATCGCCATCCGCGCCGAGCGGCACCGAGGCACCCCAGGAGCCAAGAGATGATGAAAACGCTGTCGAAACGACTGTTCTGTGCCGCTGCCTTCTCCATTCCAATACTGCTCGTCGTAGCTTCATCCGCCCAGGCGGTGGAAAAGTGCAAGGTAAAGACGGGCAAGGACGGAACGATCCGTGTCTCGGCGAAGAAGGTCGTCGGATTTCTCACGTGGGGGGAAAGCCAGGTCGAAGCAGATCGACCGTTCTTCAACGCCGAGACTTGCTTGCAGGGCGAGATCGCCAAGAACTGCACCTTGGGTCCGGATCTCGACGGGAAGATCCCACCCGAGGAGTGCACCGTGTTTCTCGCCGATGAGTCATTGGAGAGTCCGGAGTGCGAGGTCTGGGTAAAAGGCTGTACACCGGGCAGCCGGCTCATCCTCAGTTCAGAGGACCGCCTGGACATGGTTCAGTTCTTCGAGAAGGTAAGCGTGGATGACGATGACGGCCGAAGCATTCTGATTCAGGACGCTGATCTGTTCTTCATCGACGACGCAACCTATGCGGCTCGCGGCGAAGGGGCGCGTGGTCCGCGCTTTGCGCTGGAGCCAGGCGTGTGTACGGGTGGAGGGTATCCGGGGGACTTGCCTCCACGACTGTGTGCCTTCGGTGTGGACGCTTTCTGCAACGATGTATGTATTGCCGGCGCGCCGGCCACGCTCGGTGCTGCGTGCACCGACGCGCTCGACTGCGGAAGCGGTGGTGTTTGTAGCTCGGGAGCTGCCTGCACGCGGCCGACGGGCCTTATCGCCACGAGTCGTGCGGTAATAATCGAGGGTGCGAATCTCATCGTTCGCAGCGGTGAGGGCTCCACCGGTGCTGCTGTCAACGGCTACGGCAACGTGATCATCGGCTACAATGAAAACTGGGGCGGCTGCATCGGTGGGGAACTGGACGGTGGTCTGTGTGACGACCCGGGTTTCTGCATCGACAGCGGCGGGATTTGCCTGCTTCGCGATAAGAGAGGCTCCCACAACCTGATTGTTGGCGCCGACCACGGTTACGGGAGCTACTCCGGGGTAGTGAGCGGTGAGTCCAGCACTCTGGCTGCCCGCAATTCCGCGGTACTTGCGGGCAATATGAACGTGAGTGGTGGAGATCAGTCGGCAATCGTCGGTGGGTATGAGAATGTCGCGAGCGGTCCCAACTCCGTGATCATCGGCGGTGACCGCAACTATACTGGGCGTGTATGTGTTGGCCGAAGCTTCTTCGCGGGCGTCGGACAGCCTTGTGCATCGAATGGAGATTGCGCCGGCGGCAATAGCTGCGAGTCCGCCTATGGCAATACCGCCACAGTAGTAGGCGGGAACCACAACAGTGGAGTGGGTGACAATAGCGTTGAGGTGGGGGGCACGAGCAATGCTGCTCTTACGGCTCAAGCTACTGTGATCGGAGGCGCCGACAACGTGGCCAACGGCAATGGCGCCACGGTCTCCGGCGGCTA
>PIVZ01001058.1 GCA_003354045.1 bacterium | reverse complement strand
GGACTGTGGAAACCGGAGACCGGGCTGGACCCATCGAAGCTGCTCGACGAGATCACGGGCCACGAGCTGAAGTTCGTCGGTGAGGGGATCGGCGCCGTTTCGGATCGCTCGTGGCTCAATAAGGGCGTAGTGCGCATGCTTGCCGCGGTCGCCCTGACCGGCGGGGCCGGCGAGGACCGCGTCGGCGAACTGGCTTCATTCTGCCTTCCCGACGACGCCGTCCTTCGAACGCGCATCGGGCAGCGCTTACGAGACGTCGACCCCGGGGCGAAGCGGTGGGTCGACCCGGTTCAGCCGGACCTGCTCGGGGAGCACTTGGTCGTGCGCTTTATGGATATGCACCGTATTTGCGGGCTCATCGACACATGCGATGAGGCTGAGTTCGAAAACGTGCTTACGGTGCTGGCGCGGCTGACCAAGCGTACGGGCGATGCCGGGCACCTGCTCGGCATCTTGATGGAACGTCTCGAGCCGCTCGCGGCTGTCGCCTGCAAACTAGCGCCGCGCGTGGGCGACCCGCTGGGGCAGGTCCTGGCGCAGGCGCTGGATGACGTCGGCGACGCTTCTCTGGCGGCACGGCTGTCGACGACGCTGGCGGACGATTATCTATCGAGGGCGGTAAGCCTGCGAGAGACCCATGTGGCTGTGCTGCATCTGCTGCTTGATGGGCTCGGCGAGCCAGGGCGCCACACGGACGACGTGCTTCGATTGCGAGCCAGCATGTTGAACGATCTGGGTGGGCGCCTGAGAGACCTTGGTAGGCACGAGGAGGCGCTCACGACCTGTCAGGAGGCGCTGAGAATGTGGCGGCAACTCGCCAAGGCGACGCCCGACCTGCAGCTTCCCGGCCTTGCATCATCGCTCAACAATCTAAGCGCTCATCTTGCCGACCTGGGACAACGAGAGGAGGCGCTCGCCGCCAGCCGAGAGTCGGTCGACATCCGACGCGAGCTTGCGCGTGCTTACCCCGACCTGTTCCTACGCAGCTTCGCCGTCTCGCTAAACACCCT
>PIVZ01000484.1 GCA_003354045.1 bacterium | reverse complement strand
GCCATCATCCATCCCACCCCATCGTAAGAACGCCGGTCAGCCCGTTGGTGGAGCCCGGCCGTACGGATCGCTACCAGAGCCACAGCGCCCCCAATATCCTGGCGAAAGAGCGCCACTGCCCCCAGACCGGTTCCGATCAGGAAAGGTCGAAGCTTCTCACGGCCGAGGTCCGCAGACGCGGCACAAAGTGCCACGCCCGCAACCGTGACCAACGCAACATACGTCTTGTCGAGAGCCGGCGGCAGCGCCATCGCCAGGAGCGCACCGAGCACAGCCGCGAGGCGTGGAGCGTGCGGGCGCGCCAAGAGATAGACCGAGAACACGAGCAGGCCCCGCAGTAGAAGCGAAACCGACCGGGTGGCCCAAAGCGCACCGTCTGCGAGTTGGTGAAAGGGAAGATAGAGATAGTAGCTCGCGGGCGGGTAGTTGCGCTCGAAATCACGGTACAAGAGCTGCCCGGCTCCCATGCGCTCCAGCGCGTTGATGAGATAACCCTCATCCGTGGTGTGCAACTGCCAGTCGAGCAGTGGCCCATACAGAATAACGCAGAACAGCAGGAGCATCGCAGCGATCAGCAAGTCGCGCCTGTCGGGGGCTCGGCTTGCACTACGCGCGTCCATCATCGTGTTCATTCTTAGCCCGGGTCAGGCTCGTGCGGCGGATTCGTGACCGGGCATCTGCCGCGTTCGGCACGTGACGCGATGACAGTTGAGCTGGGTCCGGTTCATGGCTCGACTCAGTCTCGTCGATTCCCCACTCTTGATTCGGAGCGTCGAAGGCAACACGATGACCGCAGAACGTCGGGATAGTCCCATGACCGAGACACCGAGACAACAACCGATCAGCCTATCGGTGATCATGCCCGCGAAAGACGAAGAGGAAGGGCTCGACCAGGCGGTGCGACGAATGCTCACTGCGCTCGACACATGTGCGGACACCTACGAGATCATCGTCATCAACGACGGCAGCACCGACCGGACGCGAGAGATAGCGGAACGCCTCGCGCTCGACAATCCTCGAGTGCGTGCACTGCACAACGCGCGAAGCCTGAATTACGGACGGGCGCTGCTGCAGGGAATCCAGGCGGCACGCTGCGAGTGGATTCTTCACGATCCGGTCGACCTTCCGCTGGCTCCCGAGGATCTCCAGCGTTTCACCGGCTATTTCAGCGAAGCCGATATCATCGTGGTTCGTCGAACCGATCACTCGGCGAACTCTCCATGGAGAAAGCTGACTTCGAAGGGCAACGCCCGGCTTCTGCGACTTCTGTTCGGCTCGCACCTGACAGACCTCAACTTCGTACAGTTCTATCGGCGTGCTTCGATGCAGTCGTGCTCTCCCTACTCGTCCGCTCCTGCGTCCGTGGCACCCGAGCTCATTTTACGCGCCGAGAGAAACGGTCACGCGATCAAAGAGGTCGAGGCCGTTTTTCGCGCGCGCACTACGGGCCGGGCGCATTTCGGCCGCCCGAAGGACATTCTATGGACGTTGCGCGACATGATACGGCTGCGCGTCCTCACCTGGCTCCACGGCTGGTCACGATGAAGTCCTCGGACCAAGCGAGCCCTAACTCTGCCGAGACGGTAGTGAACGAGCAGATCTTCGGCGATGCAACGACTCCGGAACCCGTGGCCGAGACCCCGAACCGTTTCATCAAGCCTGAGCACGCGGACTTCCCTCCCATCATCATCATGGCTGTCTCGAACGTATGCGACATGGCCTGTATCCATTGCGCTCATCCCGTCATGAAGAAGAGCCCCGGCTACCGAGCTCGGTACATGGATCCCGAGCTTCACACGAAGGTGGTCGAGGAGACTCGTCGTTACCGCGACAATCTGTGGGTCTTCCGTTACGCGGCAGACGGCGAGTCGCTGCTCCACCCTCGTTTCATCGATTTCGTCGAGGAGGCGAAGGCCGCCGAGATCGGACCGGTCAACTTGACCACCAACGGCATGTCGTTGACCGACGAAAAGATGAAGCGGTTGTTACTAGCCCCGATCGATCTCATCGACGTCAGTCTCGATGCCTACACGAAGGCTGCCTATGAGAAGATCCGCAAGCGCGGCGATTTCGAGAAGGTGACCACGAATCTCGAGCGGCTCATCGAGCTTCGCGATGCACTGGGATCTCCCACCAAGATCATGACCAGCATCATCAGGCAGTCCGAAGCGCTCGACGAGATTGATAGCTTCGTCGCGTTCTGGGAGCAGCGAGTCGACGAAGTCCTGGTTCGCGGGTTGAACATCGACCTGGGCGTCGTCGAAGCTACCGAGACCTACTTCGACGACTCGATCACGCGCTGGGCCTGCCCGCAGTTCTGGAAACGCGTCACGATCAACCATGACGGGGATCTGCGGTTCTGTGTCGAGGACTGGTTCAACCGCGGCGTCGTAGCCAACGTCAAAGACTCCACAATCCGCGAGATCTGGACCGGGCCGCTCTACGAGCGCTTTCGTCAACTTCACCGCACCGGTCGATGGGGCGAAATGAACCTGTGTCGGCCCTGCATGGATTGGCAGCACATGCGCTGGGATCACGGATTCGAGAAAGCCGTCCAGAACGTGTTGGGGAAGAAGTGATGCGGCCGTATGTAGGCCGCTCGCGGTGAGGTATAGTGAACCGATGATCAGAGTGGCGGTGCTCGGCTGCGGATATTGGGGCAAGAACATCTTGCGGGTCTTCGATTCTCTCGAAGGTTGCGAACTACGCATGGCCTGCGACCCGCGCCCCGAGACACTGGCCCGGGCCTATGGCCGCAGTGATGCCTTTCGCACGACCGGCGACGTGAACGAGGTGTTCGGCGCGTCCGACATCGATGCCGTCGCGATCTGCACCCCTGTTGACTCCCACTACTCGCTGGCGCGAGATGCGCTACTGGCCGGGAAGCACGTCTTCGTCGAAAAACCAATGACACATTCGCTCGAGTCCGCGCAGGATCTGGCCGCCGTGGCAGAGCAAACGAATCTGGTCTTGATGGTAGACCACACATTCGTCTACAGCGGTGCCGTTCGCAAGATCCGTAGTATCATCGAGACAGGCGATATCGGACGGCTGCACTACTTCGACTCGGTCCGTATCAACCTCGGCTTGTTCCAGCCCGATGTGAACGTCCTGTGGGATCTTGCCGCTCACGACGTCTCGATCCTGCTTCACCTGGTGGACTTCGAGCCGCAGTGGGTTTCGGCGGTCGGTGCGACCCATTACGGGAACTTCGAGAATCAGGCCTACGTGACCATCGGTTTCGAACAGTCTTTTCTCTCACATATCCACGTGAACTGGTTAGCGCCGGTCAAGCTGCGCTCGACCGTGATCGGCGGGTCGCGGCGAATGATCGTCTACAACGATCTGGAGCCGAGCGAGAGCGTTCGTGTTTACGAGCGAGGAGTGACGTTCAACAATGATCCCGAGAATCGCGCCCACGCACTGGTAGACTACCGACTCGGGGACATGTTCGCTCCACATGTGGAAAAGACCGAGCCGCTTGCCCGTGGCGCGAGCTCGTTTCGAAACGCCATCGTGCAGGGAACGCCAACCGACAGCGACGGCGAGGCCGGAGTACGAGTCATTCGTATTCTCGAAGCGGCGCAACGCTCGATGCAGAGTGAAGGTCGTCGACTCCATCTCGAAGAGTTCCACTAGTGGTTGCGAGCACAACGATACCTCTCGTCGATCTCCGCGCTGCCTTTGGCGCCGTACGCGAAGAGATCCTGTCGGAAATCGGGCAAGCACTGGACAGCGCGCAGCTCTTCTTGGGCCCGAACGTGCAGGCGTTCGAGAGTGAGTTCCGCGACTATGTCGAGGCCAGCCACGCAGTCGGAGTTTCGAGCGGAAGCGACGCTCTCTATGCCGCACTCGCAGCATTGGGTATCGGTCCCGGTGACGAAGTCATCGCACCGTCGCACACGTTCTTCGCAACCGTCGAAGCGATTCTCAGAGTCGGCGCCGTCCCGGTTTTCGTCGACGTTGAGCCCGAGCGTCTGACGATCGACCCGGGGGCAGCCGCGCGGGCGGTCACTGCGGCCACGAGGGCCGTCCTACCGGTCCACCTCTACGGTCATCCGGCCGACATGGACCCGCTCTTGGAGCTGAGCACGCAGCACGACCTCTACATTGTGGAAGATGCAGCACAGGCGC
>PIVZ01001057.1 GCA_003354045.1 bacterium | reverse complement strand
CAGGGAGGCCTCAAAGGCGGGCCGTTGACCGACCATATCACGCCGCTTGCCGTGCTGGCGGACCATGTAGAGCATGCGATTCGCCTGCTCGGCCCCAAACACGTGGGCATCGGCTCGGACTTTGACGGCGTGCCACAGCTTCCCCAAGACATGGAAGACTGCTCCAAGCTGCCGAACCTCTCGGCCGAGCTCCTGCGGCGCGGCTTTGCCGAGGAGGAACTGTCGATGGTGCTCGGGGCGAACGTGCTCCGAGTCATGGCGGAATGCGAACGAGTCGCAGGTGAACTTGGCGGCTCCTGACGTGATCATGCAAAGCCACGAGCCAGAGAACGACGCACTGCGGCCCGGTCCAGCGCCAACGCGCGGCGGGCCCGCGTGGACGGTCCCGCTCGGGATCATCCTGCTGGGTTGGTTGTTGTATTTGCCGGGCCTGCGATGGGGTCTTCCCGCCAATGTCTCCTGGAGCCAGGACACCGTCGCCGCGATGCGCACCATCGGCGCCGTCGAGGGCTGGCCGGAGGCGTGGCAGGGCCGCTACGCCCCGCTTCAATACCTGATCCTGCGAGCGGCCTACGAACCCGTGCTTCGCAATTGGGAGCAGACCGGCCAGCGCCGCGGTGAGCCGGGGAAGCCCGGCCTGGGCCTGCTGCCACCAATTCCGCCAAAGATCGGCCTGCTGATCCTGGTCGCGCGAGCGATCTCGGTAGCCATGGCGATCGCCGCTGGGCTCGGGATCTATTTTTCAGCCCGCCTCGCTACAAATGACGGCTTGGCGTCCGGTACCGCGGCGACGGCATTGATGATCGGAGCCGCATACACCTACTTCGCCCACCTGGGCAACGTCGACGTACCGTCGATCTGCTGGTTTGCCTGGAGTGTCTATTTCTTCGTTCGCGCCACGAAGACCGGGCACTGGCACGACTGTGTCCTGCTGGGGCTCTTCGGGGCGGCTGCGATCAGTACCAAGGACGCCGTGGCGGGCATCTATCCGGGAATGGCGATCGTACTACT
>PIVZ01000483.1 GCA_003354045.1 bacterium | reverse complement strand
GTCGTTGGCGTAGTACTCGTCGATACACGCGCGCAGGTTCGCCTGCGCGCTGCACGGCTGCGTGGCCAGCTCACACGGCAGCGGATTGCCGACCTGCGAAATCGCGATCCGTGCAGGGCCGGCCAGGGTGATGTCGTCGGAGACGCCCCCCAATGCCGCGTCGGTGTCGGGAAAGAGAAAGCGCACGTGAGGCACGCCGGAGCGGTCGAAGACCTCGATTCCCGAACCTTGCGACGCCGAGACGCACGTCGCCGGGCCGCCGCCGAGCTCGGTGCTGCACGCGCCGAGCAGCGGATCGATCGCAAAACAGTCGGCGGCGGACGTTAGAACGACCGCGGTCGGAAGCGTGGCGCCCCCTGGTGTGAACAAAACCGTCACGACGTTGTCGGCCGGCGTGGCACCGAGCCCCGGGATCTCCGGATCACATGGGCGCAGTCGGATATCGACCGATTCTCCGGGTGCGGCATACGGCCGATTGGTTGCGCCAAGGCTCGAGTTGAAGCTCTTGATCGTCCCAGGAATCAGATTGCATGCGGCGTCCGCTATCTGCGGCGTCGCGCCGAGAGAAATGGCGAGCCCGAGGACGAATCGCACACCACCGCGAATGACGATCTTTGCTCTCATCTGAACCCCCGATGAAGGTCTCCATGCGAGCGTGGGCTCCCGCAAGCCCTATCGTGACATACCCGTCCTGACTCGCAACCGGCTCATACAGCAGATTCGGCCTTTCGCTCGTCCTTCTCCTTGGCGGGGAGTTCGCGTCCGATGAGGCGAGGGTAGTCGCGCGTAAACTGCATCGAGTAGCAGTAGTAGCAGTACAGGCCGAGGGTCTCTGGATCGACGCCGAGGGAGTCGAAGCCGAGATCCGGGTACACGCCGTGCTTCTCCAGCAGCTCGTGGACGACGAGCCCTAGCTGCAGGTAGAACTCGGTCGGCGGAGGGTCGGCGGCAGTAAATCCGCCGACCAGCGGGTTAGCCGTCCAGACCGTGAACCACGGGACGATTCCCCTTGCGATCAACTCACCGAACCCGCTGCTATAGGACTTGAAGGCCTCATCCCGGGACAGGAAGCCGGGGCGCGGAGCGCACTCGAAGCCCGCCACGAAGTTGGTGCCCACGTGCCCTCTGCCGAACACATCGACGGCGTCTTCGAGGCGCGATAGCCACTCCTTACGTCCAACCGCCTTGGCCTTGCCGGGAAGCAGTTTCGGCCAGAGATCCTCGTTCCACACCTCCATATCAAAGCAGACGTTCGTGGCGCCGAGGTCCTTGAGGCGCTGCTGGTCCTCCTTGACGAGCGCCTGGGACAAGATGGTGATCTCCTCGGGCGCCTCGATCCGGGTAAGGATGGCCTCCAGGCATTCAATGTGCAGGCGGGCCTCCTGTCTGGTGTTGTAGAGCCCTCCACCACAGAGTTTGAGATCGCGTAGGTCAAGCTCTTCGCAGGCGATGGCGACCGCTTCCGCTACCATCTTGAAATCAGAAACGGGGCGGGTGAGACCCTGCTGGAGCTTCGCTTCCATGAGCGGCCCGAGAAGACAGTAATGGCAGGCCTCTCCTTTCTTCACGTAGGCGCAGAAGTTGATGACGTCGATGAAGAGGCAGGAAGGCCCCCGCTGAACCAGATAGTCCGCGCACGACTTTCCATCGGAGGTCTGTCGGTCCATGTAGGTGGGGCGGGGGGTGAAGTACACCTCTCCCAGGGACTCGCCCGAGCAACGGAGTTGATGACGTCCGTCTTCGTCTCGGTCGATCTGATAAGGACTCTCGTCCTCACCCCTGATGTCAACGGTGGTATCGTCAGCGCTGAAGTGGAACTGGCTGGGGACCGGCCTGGCCTCACCGAGGAGGCCGTCTGCCTTGCTGGTGAGACCCGTGGTGCAGGCCGCGGCCCCGGCGACGTGAAGGTCCTCGGTGAGCCGGATTCCGCGCCGCAGGGTATCGGCCTTGACGATGATATTAGTGGGCGTGCCGGAGAACTGGTCGAGTAACTGCTCCAGGTAACGCATGCCGTCTCCCTCCTCCTGGCCGACTAAACGTGATAGCCAGTGCTTCAGAGCAATCCGTAGCCAACTGGCTGCAATCGTGTAGCCAATTGGCTACAATGTCAAGCATGGACTCTCGAAGATCCAGATCGACCCCCGCTCCGCCCCGTGGGCGTGACGCGGTGATTGAGGCCGTTTGCAAAGCCGCCGCCGAGTTGTTCGCGGAGTTGGGGCCGGCTGCGGTGTCGAGTCGCGACATCGCTGCGCGTGCGGGAGTGAACTACGGCCTCATCCATCGCCACTTTGGCAGCCGCGAGGAACTCCAACGCGAGGTGATGACCCGCCTGGCGGAGGACCTGGCCCAGGCGCTCGAGGAGGGGCAGCAGACCGGAGACTCGCTGACCGAGACGGTGGCCAATCATGCCACCTACTGGCGGGCATTGGCGCGAGCGGCGCTCGACGGCGAAGACGTGACGACCCTCCAGGACGAGCATCCTGTCATCGAGCACTTTCTTTCCCTACTGAGAGCGGGGTACCGAGAGGGCGAGGATGACCAGGCCAACCGGATGTCGGTTGCTTTCGCCATTGCGGCGCTGCTCGGTTGGACGGTCTTCGGCCCCTTTCTCCGCTCGGCGCTCGATCTCGACGAGGTGAAAGATGCGGAGATGAACGCCCGTCTGGAGGGGGCGGTCGCGCAGCTGATCCTGGGGAGTGGCAGCTGAGGCTCGCTCGACCGCCGCGGCCGCCGCGACGTAGGCGTTCCCGACGAAATCAGACGTAGAGCAACTGCGCACGCCCCGAGTTCGCACGTCAGCAATGTGCCTCGAGGCAGGCCTACAATTCCGCTCCCCAAAGGTAGGGACTACCTCTGGGGAGTTCCCAGCTTTTCAAGCAACCCGGCAACACCGGCCTGAAGGGTCTCGATCGATTCAACCTCCGACACCCCCAGACTCTGCCTGTTGGAGATGGCAAAAATTCCGCTTCTTTCGTCTGAGTGCTCTCCGTGCTGGCCCCTCACCGTCAATCGAAGTTGATCACAGTACCGCTTTAGCTTCGGATCTTCGTTCATCTCGGGAATCCTCATCAAAACACTCGCCCTCATTGCCGTACCCAGGTTGGTCGGGCAACTGGACAAAAATCCGAGACGTTTATTGCAGGCAAAAGCGAGTTCCTTTTCAAGGCTCTGCAGGCCAACCACCAGGCGTTCGAATGTCATCCGAATGTCCCCGCCCTCCTGCATGGAGATGATGCGGAGGTGGTCCTCTTCATTGACCCAGACCGCAAACCTCCTGTCCCCGGACAGAAAAATCCCCCGGGCTTCAGGCCAGTCGCGATTAACCCCGGCGCTTTCCAAAAACCTGTCCCCTTCCTTGAAAAGAAAATGGTTCCGGACTAATTCCCGCCTGACCTTTTCGTCCATCCCCGTCAGCGGATGGTAGTTTCCGGCCAGGTCCCCCTCGAGCCTGTCACAGGAGCTCACCACTATGTTTTCAACTGTTTGTCTTTCCTCCCTGGACACCGCTGGGGGGAAGGGAACCCCTTTCAGATTTCTGCCTACCCGGACCCGGGTGGACAGGATTCGGTCACCCGCCGGTTCAACGGACAACTCAGCTAATGTCCCCGCATCGAAATCAGTCCGGTGACCCCTGGACAAATCATGCCCGTGGTACTCCTCGATGATTCTGTCAAAGAGGGGGGCAAAGAGTTGATAGCTTTCGGTATCTCCGGCATAGACGCCGATGCCGCTGTCCGGATTGTCCTCTGCCGATCGAAGGGCTTGTTCCAAGGTAAATCCGGATGGGGAGACCAAAGAACCCAGCTGAATCTTCATCTCAGGCGTAAGGTGCCTGTAACACATTGGGACCTTGGAATTCACAGGCCCTTTATCTTTTCCTTCAGCTTCTCCGGAGCGGGCAGCCCGGCCCGTTCCAGGTAGAACAGCGCCTGGGCGGCGAAGCTTCGCAGACGTCCCACGTTGATGCACGGGTAGGGATTTGCATCCCATACCACAAGCCCGCCGCCGCGGTCGTAGGCGTAGTCGAAAGCACAGAAATCAACCCCGAGAGATTTCCTGGCGGCCTGAAGAGCCTCGTGGTTGGGGTCGGGTACCGCACAGTACCCCGGCTCTTCACTTTTGGATTGCTTCACCACG